>JAEEJW010000016.1 GCA_016282095.1 Ruminiclostridium sp.
CGGTACGGGAATGCTTTTTTCGGCGTCTGCCACTTGAAAAATACGCCGGGATATGATATAATTGCATTATTAAAATTTATCCGCCGCACGGAAGGAGCAAAACGATGAAAAAGACCGCTTAGCGGAACATATTTGCCGAGCTCGGGAAGACCGACGAGGAGATAAACGCAAAGATCGCAGACGCCGTTCAGGAGTTCTTTTACGGCGAGAACAGGCTGTATTATGAAACGGACGATGATATGGCATACATAGAGGACACCGGCAACAACGACGCGCGTACCGAGGGTATGTCCTACGGCATGATGATGTGTGTCCAGCTTGATATGAAGCCGGAGTTTGACCGGCTCTGGAAGTGGTCAAAGAAATATATGTTCATGACCGAAGGCGACAACGAAGGATATTTCGCGTGGTCATGCAGAGTCACCGGCGAGAAGAACGCCTACGGCCCGGCGCCCGACGGTGAGGAATTCTTCGCTATGGCGCTGTTCTTTGCGTCAGCCCGGTGGGGCGACGGAGAAGGGATCTTCAACTACTCCCGCGAAGCCCGGGAACTGCTGCACGCCTGCATACATAAAGGTGAGAACGGCAGGCCCGGCGCTCCGATGTGGAACCATGACAACAAACTGATACTTTTCGGGCCCGGATGCGATTTCACCGACGCTTCTTACCACCTGCCGCATTTCTACACGCTGTTCGCGGAACGCGCTTATGAAGAAGACCGGGAATTCTGGGAAGCAGCGGCTGCCGCGAGCCGTGAGTATCTTGCGAAGGCCTGCCATCCTGTGAGCGGCATGAATCCCGAATACGGCGAGTTCGACGGCTCGCCCATGTCTCGTAAACTTTCATGGATGACCGAGCCGCATGACCGCTTTTTCAGCGATTCCTACCGTACAGCCGCCAACATAGGTCTCGATTATGAATGGTTCGGCGTCGATGCCGGTCAGTGTGCCGGAGCGGCAAGGCTGCGTGATTTTCTCGATCCGGGTAAGGCCGATATCTGCGCCGTTTACGATGTGGACGGCACACCGCTGGGCGAGCCCGCCAAACACCCGCTTGGCCTTATCTCCGCTACGGCGCAGTCTGCGCTTGCGGCAGGGAAGGACGACAAACGAGCTGCCGAATGGGCGGAGCGTTTCTGGAACGAGCCCATGCGCACAGGAAAGTACCGTTATTACGATAACTGCCTTTATATGTTCGCATTGTTGGCTCTGAGCGGCAATTACAGGATATACTGATGTCGGGAAGTGTATGGAAACGAACGGACGCAGGCATTACATCGACAATCTGAGGTGGCT
This sequence comes from Ruminiclostridium sp., assembly GCA_016282095.1. Lineage (GTDB taxonomy): Bacteria > Bacillota > Clostridia > Oscillospirales > Ruminococcaceae > Ruminiclostridium_E. Next base: position 1,296 of record JAEEJW010000016.1, read on the forward strand.
CACGCTCCTTCTGCTTATACCGTATCATGCGGCAATGGCGTGGAATGCGTGGGGCGAGCCGAATTACATATATTTTGAGGGCAGTAAGGTCATCAGCGGAATCATCGTGTTTTTCAGCCCGTTCTTCATGCCGCTGCTGTTCGTGCTGGCCGGGATAAGTACCCGGTACGCGCTGCGGAAGCGCACATATAAGCAGTATATGACCGAGCGCGTAAAGAGGCTGCTTGTTCCCCTGCTGTCCGGGACAGTGCTCCTGATGCCGGTGATGACGTTTCTTGCCGACCGTTTCAACTGCGGATATGACGGCGGATTCCTTGAACACTACGGCATCTTTTTCACGAAATTTACTGACCTTACCGGCGCAGACGGGGGTTTTTCGTTCGGGCAGTTCTGGTTCCTGCTGTATCTGTTCGTGATCTCTGCCGTATGTGTTTCCGTACTGAAACTGTTCAGAGTGACTGACACGGCACCGCGGAAGCCCGTGCCGCTGCCGCTTCTTATTGCGGCGGGTCTGCCGCTGCCGCTGCTGAACGGACTGCTTTCCGCAGGCGGTAAGAGCCTCGCGGAATACACATATCTGTTCCTGCTGGGATATTTCCTGTTCTCCGACGAGGAGAACGTAAACCGTGCGGAGAAGTACGGTCTGCCGCTCTTTGCCGCCGGAGCTGCTGCCGCGGCGCTCAACGTTTATCTGTTCCTCTGGACGGACGGTGATCTGGCGGTGATGAACACGGCAGCGAAATATACCGCGGAGTGGCTTATGACCGTCGCGCTGATCGGTCTTGCGAAAAGGTATCTGAACTTCACCGGAAAAGTATCATCACATCTGAACAGGATTTCGTTCCTGTACTATATTTATCACTTTATCTGGGTAGTTCTGTCCGGATACCTGCTTTACGGACTTGTCGGAAACAACACTGCGCTGCTGTTCGCAGGGACGATCCTCATATCGCTGATAATGACTTTTCTCTGCTGCGAAATTACCCTCACGATACCGCCGCTGTGTTTTCTGACCGGCACGGTATACCGCAGCAGGAAAAATAAACCCGGAAGCGCTGAATGACCGCTTCCGGGCTTTTTTACATATCTGCCATAGCCTTTATATCCGCTGCCGAGGGGTTTACTCTGCCTTCGATGAACTTGGCGCCCGGAGCGCTGGGCTGTAAGCTCTGTACTGCCTTGCCGAAGCCGCTGCCTCCGGATCTGGCAAAGAGTATCACTTTCTTGCCCGAAAAGTCGTAGCTCTCAAGGAAGGTGTTTATGATCGTAGGCGCGATGTACCACCAGATTGGAAACCCGACATAGATCACGTCATAGGCTGCGATGTCCGCGTTCCTGTCCGCAAGCGCAGGGCGTGAGCTCTTGTCGCTCATTTCAAGGGAGCTGCGGGACTGCTTGTCCTGCCAGTTGAGGTCGGCGCTCGTGTAGCGCTGTGCGGGTGCGATCTCGTACAGATCCGCGCCTGCCGCTTTTGCGAGTTCGGCGGCTGTTTTTGCGGTATTGCCGCTTGCCGAGAAATATGCTACCAGTTTCTTCATTCGTGTGTCCTCCTGTTTTTTTCTTTTATTTTACCACAAATTATTAAATTTTGCAATAACAGAGACGGTTTTGTAATCGTTTTGTAAACAAATTGTAATCGGTTTGTAATTGCATTTCATTTCCGGGCGTGATATAATAAAGCAAAGAGCCGGGAAAGGAAAAGGAGTGATATTATGAAACACAGATCTCTGATGTTAACTGCAGCTTTGCTGTCAGCAGCGGTAACCCTTGCGTCCTGCACTGGAAAGAGCGGTTACTATGCCGAGAACAATATGGCCGCCATGTACGATATGCCGGAAAGGACCGATATGCAGGGGGCTCCGGAATTCAATACAGAAGAATATGACACCATAACCGAGAATACATTCATGAGTGCGGTCTCCGATCCGCTTTCCACATTTTCAATAGATGTTGACACAGCGTCCTACTCGAATGTCCGCAGAATGATAAACAACGGTCAGACCGTGCCGAGGGATGCGGTGCGGATCGAGGAGTTCATAAACTACTTCAGTTACAGCTATCCCGAGCCGAAAGCGGACGAGCCCTTCTCCGTGACCACGGAGATCACGGACTGTCCGTGGAACGAGGATACAAAGCTCATGCGCGTAGGCCTCAGATCCATTGATATAGACCTTTCACAGCGCCAGCCGATGAACCTTGTGTTCCTGATAGATGTCAGCGGCTCGATGTACAGGGAGGACAAGCTCCCGCTGGTGCAGAAGGCTTTCTCGATACTCACCGACCAGCTTACTCCGCAGGACAGGATTTCGATAGTAACCTACGCCGACGGCGATAGTGTAGTACTCGAAGGCTCCGACGGCAGCGAACGCCAGAAGATACTTGAAGCGATAAGATCGCTGAAGGCGGGCGGCTCCACGGCAGGCTCAAAGGGCATACAGCGCGCTTATGAGATTGCGGAGAAGTATTTCATTCAGGGCGGCAACAACCGCATAATCCTCGCCACCGACGGCGACCTCAATGTGGGCATTACCAGCCAGTCGGAGCTGAAAGCTCTGGTGGAGAAGAAGCGCGAAGGCGGTGTGTTCCTTTCGGTGCTGGGTTTCGGCACCGGCAATATCAAGGATAATAAAATGGAAACTCTCGCGGATAACGGCAACGGTGTGTATTCCTACATAGACAGCGAGCGCGAAGCCCGTAAAGTTCTCTGCGAGGAGATGACCGGAAACTTCATCACCGTCGCAAAGGACGTGAAGATACAGGTGGAGTTCAACCCCGCCTATATAAAAGGTTACAGACTTATCGGCTATGAGAACCGCGTTATGTCGGCGGAGGACTTTTCCGACGACAGGAAGGACGCGGGCGAAATAGGCGCCGGCCATTCGGTGACGGCGCTGTATGAGATAGCGGACAAGGACAGTAAGATGACATTCGCGTCCTCGGAGCTGAAATATTCCGATACGCCGCAGGGAAAGGAGAACGGTGAGCTGCTTACGGTATCCGTGCGCTGCAAGAAGCCGGACGGCGATGAGAGCAGGCTGTACACCTATCCCGTGACGGGGCAGGCGTATTCGCCGGCAATGAGCGAGGATATGAGCTTCGCGGCAGCAGTCGCGGAGTTCGGTATGCTGCTGCGTGAAAGCAATTACAAGGGCAATTCCACACGCGACAGCATACTCTCGCTGGTGTCTGACTGCAATATCGCCGACGATGAGTACAAGACCGAGTTCGTACAGCTCGTCAAAGCGGCTAAACTGCCGTGACCCCAGCCCGGAAAACGATGAAAACCCCCGGCATTTACACAGGTAAATGGCGGGGGTCACTTGTATGGTCAGAAACACATCACCGTGTGGTGTACCATTCTTTCAGTACAGC
>JAEEJW010000149.1 GCA_016282095.1 Ruminiclostridium sp.
GGAGAGATTTCCCGAAGATATTGCTTTCCCAGAGCTTTATCGGGTCTTCCTCGAACTCATTCAGCAGATAGCGTATAAGCTCTTCACTCTGGCGCTCCGAACCGACTATCGGCGAGACTTCCGTCTCAATATCGGCGGACATCATGTGAATGGAAGGCGCATGCGCACGGAGTCTTACTCCGTATTTCCCGCCCTGCTTTACTATTTCCGGTTCCTCGAGACTCAACTCCTCAAGTTCGGGCATAACGATGCCGTAACCTGTCGCCTGAACCTCGTCAAGAGCATTCCTGACTTTCTCGAATTTCTTCTTTATGCCCGCCAGCTCGATCATGCAGGGCATAAGGTCACCCTCATCATTTATCTCCAGACCTGTCGCTTCTCCGAGGACTTGATAGAAAAGTTCGTTTTTCAGAACAACATTGATATATCCGGAACCTTTTCCCAGGTCGATCTCCTCTACCCCGCTGCTTTCAATATGCTCGGACTCTGATATTCCTGTGACGATGTTTTTTATCTCACCGACGGAGCTTATGCCCTCGGCAGCATCCTTAATTGTACTGAATATACCACGCTTCAGCCAGTGTTCCTTATCCAGTGCGTTGACCCATTTCGGTATTCTGATGCATATCTCTTTAACCGGGAATTGCAGAAGTATATCGGTGAGTATCTCCTTCACTTCTTTTTCTCCGATCTCGGTGCAGTTGAGCGGTATAACAGGCTTCCTATATTCTTCCTGCATCTTTTCAGCCAGCGCACGGCTTTCTGCGCTCTGCGGATCGCGGCAGTTTAGGATCACAGCAAACGGCTTGTTGATATTGTTAAGTTCGTCTATGACACGGCGCTCTGCTTCTTCATATTCCTCACGCGGTATATCCGTTATGCTGCCGTCCGTTGTAATGACAAGACCTATGGTGCTGTGTTCGTTTATGACCTTCTGAGTACCCACTTCTGCTGCCATATTGAACGGTATCTCGGTATCGAACCACGGTGTCTTGACCATTCTCGGCTGTTCGTTCTCGATATATCCGATAGCGCTCGGAACTATATAGCCTACACAGTCGATAAGACGCACATTCATATATGTGTTGTCGTCGAGATGCACGGATACTGAATCCTCGGGAACAAATTTAGGTTCGGTAGTCATTATCGTGCGTCCTGCTGCGGACTGCGGAAGTTCATCAACAGCACGTTCACGCCTGAATGAACTCTCAATATTCGGAATTACTATCGTCTGCATGAATTTGCTGATAAATGTGGATTTTCCGGAGCGAACGGGACCCACGATCCCGATGTAGATATTTCCGTCAGTTCTTTCGGAAATATCATGGTATATAGATCTGTTCATTGTATCTTCCTTTCAGATAATATTATTGACCTTTCATCAGACTATAGGGATAAGTATCATTCCCGTGACCGCGGAAGTGCCGCTTTCAAGTCCGTTCTCGGCTATGATCGTTTCGGCTGATGTATTATATCGTTTTGCTATTTCCCATACACTTTCACCTTCCTCGGCAAAATATAGCCGCAGCGCATATTCGGTGTCCCTCTTTTTTGGGTTTTCTTCATTTACGGTTATCTCATCTATCGCATTTATGACGCAGGCTCTGCTGACAAGACCGCTCACATTTATCTGCGCCCTTATCTCCGCCGTATTGTCTCCCGTTATTCCGTAGCTTATGCCGGTAACAGAAGCTCCGGGTATTGACACGAAACTCTCATCGGCTGCCATATCGGTGTCCGCTTCAAAGCTGTCGGACTTATCGACTGCAATCGGGATCCCCTCCGGAGTTCTGCCGATAATGTGATACAGGAGTCTGATATTCAGTCTGGTCTTGTCATTGTCTGCGGAAACTGTCGATATACCCGCTACATCACAGGACGCATCGTATATTTCCCCGATCGTACCTTCGCTGTATTCTATTTCGGATCTTACCGGATACTGCTGCGAGATCAGCCTCGGTATCCCTTCTGTTCTTACCGGTCTGACTGTGAACGACGACTCATATCCCGTAGAGTAAAGATCGTTCACCAGAGAAATCTGCTCTTCCTTATACGCGCTGACCTTGCAGTCAACGGTCATATCACAGCCGAAGACCCTGTTCTCGCCGCCGTCGCTCTGTTTTACCTCAAGCGAGAGATCCATTATATCGAGGTCCGCAAATACGCTGTGAGCATCTGTAACTCCCACAAGGTCGATTATCCTGCTCAGCGGTACGGAAGCCTCCATTACTTCTGCCGAAGACTCCCCTGCGCTGTTCTTTATAAGATAAAGAGCCTTGACGCGTGCTTCGCCCTTTACAACTACTTTATCCGATATGACCTTTGTGTCTGTCACCGAAGCTGTACACTCCGATGTCAGCACAGCTGTGATCCCGCCGCCGGCGCCTGTCTCGATATCTTCACGGACTATGTACTGTGAACCGCCGTAAAGTCTGTCCTCGCAGACCGATATACTGCTCTGTTCCACTTCTATGCCCATTCCCGAAGCTCCGCAGAGCAGTTCGCTTTCGTAGGAACCGCTGACCTTTATTTTCAGATCAACTGCGCCCCGGATATCCAGCTTTCTGCCGCTGACTGCTCTTGCGGTACAGTATTCCACAGTCGGGAAAATGCTGACCACGGGATCTCTTACAGTGCGGGAAAGATCGACGGTCTTTGAGTATGTGTACCGCTGGTCAATAACATTGATCTCGCTGCTGCCTTCCGCAAGATACAGTACCCTTACGTAGACTACACCGTCGATATACAGCTTGTTGTCGGAGACGCTGTACGATACGACGCGGGGAGTAAGGGTGCATTTCAGCAGCTTGAAAACATCGGGATAATAGTCGGGCAGGATATATTCAAGCTCCACGCCCTGTTCCGTCTGCCCGTCATATACCGTTTCCGTGAGCAGCACGGGTTCTTTATCGAGTTTAAGATCCATAGTGTACCTCCGTATAATTTCTGTCTGCGCGGAGCCCGCGCTTCGTGCAATTCCGGGATTCAGCTTTCCTGTATGCTGAATATGCCCTGTCACAAGAATATATATTCGGAGAATGTACTTGTTATGACAAGCTCATGTTTTTTATACAAAAAACCCCGTTCCAGAGCGGAACGGGGTGTGAATGTTATTTTACGGATCATCTTATGATCTGTTCTTCCGGAGTGCGGGCAAATCTTGCCTTCAGCATCTTCTTGTTGCTGTACATACGTTCATCAGCCAGATTATGTACTTCCTTGAGTGTCATATTCTCTGTCTTGTCGTTCTGATAATATGCAACACCGTGAGCTATACGGAGATCGAACGGTCTTTCCGGGTCGGCATTGAATTTGTCTATCAGCTTATTGAACTTATATATGGCTTCTTCGCATACGATAGGTGCATGATCACCGGTAAGTATAGCAACGAATTCATCACCGCCGGTACGGTAGCAGGTACCTGCAAATCCGAACGCCTGATTGATGATATTGGCGGCTGATTTTATCAGAAGATCACCCGCCTCATGTCCCTTCGAGTCATTTATTACCTTCAGATTGTTTACATCAAACTGTATTATACCTATGAACTTGAAAGAACTCTTTCTGGCTTCAAGATCATCGAATTTAGCCTTGAATGCCGCAACATTTCCTATTCCGGTATTTGCGTCCGTAAACGCTATCTTACCTATCTGTCCTGCCTTTATACCGAGTTTTATCATTTCAAGGACTTCCTCGAACATAGCTATAACAGTAGTCACTGTCAGGAATAACAGTCCGAGACAGGTAAGCAGGATATTGTTGCTTCCGGACGGCCAGCCGTAATACATACCTATATCAATTATAGTGCAAATGATGAAGATAAAGGCAGAGATATAATATATCTGCTTGCGCGGAAGATTCTGCCAGTGCAGCCTCATCATAAATATGAACATTTCCACGGACACAACGATGCCGGACAAGGTAAGCAATGCCTGAACCACAAGGCTCAGCGAAGCCCCTGGAACAATATTCAGGGCTTCAAGCAGATAGAATACTATTACCGCGAGTGAAGACACAACAACCAGTATCTTGAGCGGATAGTAATGCTCAACGGTATAGAATGTATCAATGAAAGCAACGAATGCGGGTATGCAGGCGGCAAGGCATATCCTGGACACATTCTCCAGGAATACTATATTGTTTACCATGAAATAAGCCCACGCCGTATCAAGCACTATCGTAAACGACATAAACAACAGAAATACCCCGTAGAAAATGGCGGAAAGATAATTCTGGAGCTTTTTTCTTGTAAATACACCAAGAAGAATCAGACCTATTCCTATGAAAAGGAACAACTCACCAAGAAAGAGCGGTATAACGCTTTCGCGCATGATCTCGTTCTTTATAGATATACCGGAACCGATAAGTACCCTGCTCGCGCTGAGACCGAGCGAGTATTCGGTCTTATATATATACATTTTCAGTGTCTTACCGTTTGAAGAGAAAGGGATATCCGTGAATATGTAGTTGTCAAAACCTGAAATATCCGCTATTTTTCCGCTTTCTGCCGTAATATATATCGGCTCGTCTTCGATATACAGATTAATGACAAGATTACGGGACTGAACAAACAGCATCTCACCGTTTTCTACATTTTCTATCTTTTTTGAAAGCACAAGCGGCTTTTCAACAGACAGACTCGATTCATTTATTGAAAACTCATTTATACGCACCTTTACGCCGTTTGCAGTTACCCAACCGTCGGAATAATCCAGAGTCTTGACCGGATCGCCGGGATTGATCCTTCCACTCGGCTTTATAGCTGAATAAACTCCGCTGACTATAACTATAACTATTGTAACAAGAAGGCATATTATCATAAGGACATCGAACTTGAATGCCTCTTTCCTCAACACACACACCTCCTGTACAATATTAACAGTATATATTTATATAGATAATATTGTAACACAATATATAGTATTTTTCAAGCTTTTACAGCAGTTTTATCCATTTTTTACAAATATATCACAGATATTTGTCAGAATTAAACAAAAGCAGTATGGTCAGACCATACTGCCGAAAACGATATCAGCTATTTCATCGGGTTCGGAGCAGATAAAATGCGCTCCGTTTTCCGTAAGTTCCTCCTTCTTTCTGAACCCCCACAACACTCCGCAGCTTACGAGGCCGGCATTGTTTGCCGTCTGCATATCAACTCCGCTGTCTCCCACATACAGGACATCTTCCCTGTCGGCTCCCAGCTCTGAAAGTGCTTTGTTCACGATCTGCGGATCCGGCTTATGCGGAATGCCCGGTACGCTGCCGTACACAGCGTTTATCATATCACCGAAATACCTTTTTATAAGCTCTGCCGAGAAAACATGATCCTTATTAGTAATAACAGCAGTTGTTATGCTGTTTTCTTTCAGCTTTGCGATAAGCTCACATATCCCGGGATAAGGACGTGTCTTGTCCTCACTGTGCTTTCCGTAATACTCCGAGAAAAGCTCATGTGCCTTTTCACGGAGTTCCGCTGTGCTTTTCTCCGGAAGTATGCGCTCTATAAGTTTCGGTATGCCGTTGCCGACAAAATATTTGTATCTCTCTACGGGATAAGGTTTGAACCCGAGCTTTGCCAACGCATAATTGCCTGCGTCCGCGAGATCTTCTATCGTATTCAGCAATGTTCCGTCAAGATCAAAAAATACATATCTGAACATAATTTCTCCATTGTTTACAGCGGGCTTGACTTTTTCCCTGCCGTGTAATATAATTTTATAATAATAAAGATTAAAAGAGGTATCTATGGATAATTTCATCTGTCCCGTATGCAAAAATCCGCTGAGCAGAGAAAACAACAGTCTTAAATGCTCCTGCGGACACTGTTTCGATATATCAAGAAAAGGAACGGTCAATCTCCTGCTCACCGGCAAAGCCTCTCACGGTGATGACAAGCGCATGGTAGCAGCAAGGCGGGCTTTCATGGACAAAGGGTACTATGAACCGCTGCACAGAATGATTTGCGAAATTACAGACAAATACGCCTTTGACGGCTGCACCCTGCTGGATTGCGGATGCGGAGAATGCAGCTATACGGCTGATATCAGCCGTTATTTGCATCATGCCGGAAAAGATGTCCGCATGATAGGGATCGATGTTTCAAAGGAAGCGATAAACGCAGGAGCATCGCGTCACGCTGGTATCACACTTGCGGTCGCGAGTGTTTTTGCTGTTCCGCTGGCAGACAAAAGCTGCGATATCGTGCTTTCATTGTTTGCGCCTTTTTCCGGAAGCGAGTATCTGCGGCTTCTGAAGCGGAACGGTGTTTACATAACAGCATTCCCGCTCGAAGACCACCTTATTGAGCTTAAAACTGCCGTCTACGAGAATCCATACCTGAACACGGTATCGCCGCTTGAAGTCGAGGGCTTCGAACTGATAGAAAGCACTGAATGCCGTTTCAAAGCGGAACTCAACACAAATGAGGACATCATCTCACTGTTTGAGATGACCCCATACTGCTACAAGACCTCACGCGAGGACAGAGCGAAACTCGATGCTCTTGACAGACTCGGAGTTACGGCAAGTTTCGGGATCGCGGCTTACCGTCCGATCAGCGGATAATGGCGATATCGGCATCGACATCGCCCTCTATGCCGTCTACCTTGCAGAAGCCGTACTGCCACATATCAAAGTCGTAATAATACGTCATATCATCGTTATATAATGCGAGCCATTTGGGATAATTCTCCAGGAGTCTGAGGTCATATTTTATATACGCCATTTTCTTGTTCGTGTACACCATTGCGTCATAGCCGGCATCCTTGATCTTTTCACAGAACGCGGCAGCTGCCAGCGTAAGTGTACCGGGCATGACATCTTCGGTACGCGGAACATCTTCCGGGTCGTATGTATCTACCGGCTCCCAGTCAAATACTACCGGATATTCCAGTGTACGGCCGTTGAGCTGTTCAAGCAGGAACTCCGCTTCTTCCACTGCTTCCTCGACGCTTATGGCCTGTGAGTAGAAGTATACGCCCAGATCTATACCGGCGTTATGTGCTCCCTCGTAATTCTGCACGAACTTCTCGTCTACTCTGATATTTCCTTCGGGAGCATAGCCCCTGAATCCTATACGAAGCACGGCAAATTCGACACCGTCCGAACGCACGGCATCCCAGTTTATATCGCCCTGATGAGACGATACATCTATACCAAAATATGAGGATACTTCACCGTCAACGACATACTCCATACGGTCTTCGGAATTTCTTCGGAAACACGTCTTGTCATACTGGTTCGTCTTTACTCCCGCAAGCACCGGGACCCACGAATAACCGACGTATGAATCGTATGTAAGAATTTTTCCCTTGTCGATCTCTACCATATCCGATTCGGGCGTCTCAGGCTCGTTCAGTTCTTCCATATCGATAAGGCTTACAGCATCCACATACTCGTCGGTGGGAGGTTCCTGCACAGCGCTCTGTGCTGTCTGCTTCTCCTCGATATCCGAGATACGTTTCTTTTCAAGTCCGAGTTCCTGCTCCAGATTATGGATATATGCATAACCGGTAAATACCGCTGCCGCCGTGATGCACAGTGTTATCATAGAAATAACGGTATTGACGAAGTATATTCTGTTGACTTTTATCTGGTTGGGAGACACAGGGGTATTTTCCTGCGGTTCATCGTATTGTTCTTCGGAGATATCCGGTGCTTTTTCTTTTTCCGGGAGCTGTACAGCCGATTTCACCTCCTCAGCCGCAACAGGTGCGGCGGGAGCGGTCTTCGGGGCAGCTTCCAGCGGAATAGTTTCTGCCTTCTTTCTGACAAGGAAAGTCTCGCCCGTGTAATCCTTGTAGAAATCACGATCATTGACCGGTTCGTCGTCAGCGTCGTATGTATAGATATCCTCCGGAAGAGTACCGGCCGTTACGGTCTGCTCTTCCGGGGCAATCCCGGTGTCATTGTTTCTGATCTCTTCGTTCATCGTTACCTCCGTTGTTCTATGGGGGCTTCATCGCGAATAACAGTATTTTATCGTCCGAATATCATAGGCTGAAGGACAAGATATACAAAGTATGCGGCATAGCAAAGAATCATTATTATACCGCCGGTTTTTCCGAGTTTTCCGTCTCTGAACACACACAGCCACAGCAATACAGCGGCAAATATCGCAACACAGGCATCTATTATAAAGCTTGCCTCAAAGCCTATGGGCGACGGAGAGAATATTCCGGCAAGTCCCGCAACGAACAGGATATTGAATATGTTGCTGCCGATTATGTTTCCTATCGCTATATCGACGGCGTTTTTCTTCGCAGCGGTAATACTCGTTACAAGCTCCGGGAGCGATGTTCCGAAAGCAACTATCGTAAGTCCGATTATACGGGAATCTACGCCGATAAGCTCCGCTATCTTCGATGCGCCGGTTACTGTGAAATCACTGCCGAAAACGATGAGCACAAGTCCGAGAATTATGAACAGAATCATTTTCGGAACAGTATCTTTTTCGGTCAGCGCCGCCACTTCATCGCCGGCATCTGACCCGCCCTTCTTGGACAATATGATCAGATATACGAAGAAGGCAACGAACAGGACGAGAAGCACTATGGCATCGAGTTTCGAGATATTTCCGTCAAGTCCGAGCAGAAGAAGCACCACTGTTATAAAGATAACAAACGGTATCTCATAATTCTTAGTGGTCTTCTTTACCGGAAGAATTGCGAAAAGCGCAGAAATGCCAAGAATTATAAGTATGTTCATTATGTTGCTTCCGATAACGTTGCCGACTGCGATGCCGGCATTGCCCTGCGAAGCCGAGGTTATGCTTATAGCTGCTTCCGGAGCGCTTGTGCCGAACGCAACTATCGTCAGTCCTATGACGATCAGCGGTACCTTTAACTTCTGCGCCACCTTTGAGGCACCGTCCACAAACATATCCGCGCCCTTGATAAGCATCACGAAGCCGGCCACAAGGAACAGTAACGAAACCAGCACAATCACAAATGTCATTCCGCCGACTGCGTTGCTGATAAGATCCAACAGCATATTAGAAATCTGCATTTCCTTTTTCTCCTTTTGATTTCACATTCATACTTATTAATTATACAATTTTGGCATTGATTTGTCAACAGAATTTGAGTATTTTCCAAAGCTATGTTTTTCATATTTTCCCCGAATATTGCATTAATTCATAAAAATGCTTGAAAATTCGGAAAAGATATGTTATAATATATTTTTAAAGACGATACGAATGGAGGGCGACAACTTGGGCAGACTTGCAAAGATCATTTCCAGCAGACTGTTTCTTGTCAGCATTTTCATATTTATAGAAATATGTGTTATTGTTCTGCCTATTCTTTTTCTTTCGGCATACTTCATCCCGCTGTACCTTTTCTTTGAAGCAATCAGCTTTCTTATCGCTATAACCATAACAAACCGCAACAACAATCCCGACTTCAAGATCGCGTGGCTCATACCGGTGCTTGCGTTCCCTGTAGGCGGCGCGCTTCTTTTCATAATGTTCGGAAGAACACATCTTAACAGGAAGAACACTGAAAAGCTCCGCGAGGCGGTGGAAAGCTCAAAAGGCATAATCCAGCCGGACAATGAGCTTCTGGCTCTCATCGGAGAAAAGAATGCTCACCTAAAGCGTGAAGCAAGCTATATCATCAACAATTCCCGCAGCAACATCTATGCGTTTACGCAGACCGAATTTCTGAATCCCGGAGTTCTTTTCTTTGAAAAACTGATCGAAGAACTGAAAAAAGCGGAAAAATATATCTTTATGGAGTATTTCATTATCGGCGACGGCGAAATGTGGCAAAGAACACTCGAGATACTGAAAGAAAAAGCCGCAGCCGGAGTTGAAGTGCGCCTGATGTATGACGATATAGGTACTATAAATCTTCTTCCTGTCGAATTTCCGCAGCTGATGAAGTCTTTTGGCATACAGACCGTAGTATTCAATCCTTATAAACCCTCTCTCGATATCTTCATGAATTACCGCGATCACCGCAAGTTCGCTATAATCGACGGAAAAGTGGCATTCACCGGCGGCATAAACATCGCAGATGAATATATAAACCTCAAGGAGCGATTCGGCTTCTGGGAAGATTCCTGTGTTATGCTGAACGGCGATGCTGTCCGGAAAGTAGTGGTGCTCTATCTTGAGATGTGGCACTTTGTGACTGGTCAGAAGCAGGATTTCAACAAATATATCGTCAAATATCAGACTAAGAACGACGGTTTCGTTATCCCGTTCTCCGATGAACCGCTTTTCAGAGGGCTTATCCATGAGAATGCCTATATAAATATAATCAACGACGCAAAGCAGTATGTCTATATCTGCACACCTTATCTCATACTTGACGAGATGATGGAGCAATGTCTCATCAGAGCCTCAAAGAGCGGCATAAACGTGAAGATAATCACTCCCCACACCCCGGATAAGAAGATAATATTTGAGATGACCCAGGCAAATTATGAACGGCTTATAGCAGCCGGTGTCGAAATATATGAGTTCCTGCCCGGGTTTATCCACACCAAAATGATCATAAGTGACGATTCCACAGCTATTGTAGGGACCTGCAACTTCGATTACAGGAGCTTTTATCTGCACTTTGAGAACGGCGTATGGATGTTCAGATCAAAGGCCGTGACGCAGGCAAAGGATTCGTTCATGAACTCTCTTTCGCAGTCGGAGAAGGTATCGCTGGAAAGATGCAGGAATATAAGGTTCAGCAAGCGTGTGCTTCGTTCGCTGCTGAAAATACTTTCGCCGCTGCTTTAAGGAGGACGCGTTATGACAAAGAAACAGCGCGCCGCAAAGATAATAGAACTTTTAAAAGCCGAGTACCCCGATGTGAAATGCGCACTTGTCTACGAAAAGCCCCATGAACTGCTGATAGCGACAAGATTGTCGGCACAATGCACCGACAAGCGCGTAAACATGGTGACTCCCGCTCTGTTTGAGCGCTTTCCCACGATCGAAGCCTTCGCTGATGCGGAAGTGCCGGAGATCGAGGAATATATCAAAAGCTGCGGACTGTTCCACACAAAAGCGAATGATATCTCCCTGATGTGCAAGGATCTCCGTGACCGGTTCGGCGGTAAAGTACCGGATACTATCGAGGAGCTTACTTCCCTGCCCGGCGTGGGACGAAAGACCGCAAACCTGATCGTCGGCGACCTGTACGGCAAACCGGCTATCGTGTGCGACACCCACGTTATCAGACTCACAAATCTGCTGGGGCTCACCGATACGAAGGACGCGGCAAAGGTAGAAAAAGAGCTTGCAGCCCTGATTCCGCCGGAGGAAGGCATACTGATGTGCCACAGGCTTGTATGGCATGGAAGGCTCGTTTGTATCGCGCGCAGACCGCAGTGTGACAAATGCTGTCTCAGAGATGTATGCAAAAATGTGAAAGTAAAATGAATTTTTCACAGATTTATTGCAATATACATATTTTTGTGGTATACTTTAGCGTATCGCATTTTATTTGTTAATAAAATAAAGTCAGCAATAAAATATTCATATAAGGAGGTTTTTGTATGAAGTATGACATCAAAGAGGTGTCCTCAAGGCTGAGAGCTACAAGAGAGTCTCTCGAAATTTCGACAAAGGAAATGGCGGCAGCTGCACGAATTACCGAGGAAGAATACATCGCCTACGAAAACGGCGAAAAGGATCTTTCCCTGTCTGTTCTCGACAAATGCGCTGAAGTTATGGGCATCGAAATGATCGAGCTCCTTACAGGCTCCTCCCCCACTCTTGCCACCTATTCACTGGTCCGCAAGGGCGAAGGCCTGCCGATAGAAAGACGTATCGGTTTTACCTATCAGCACATGGCATATCTTTTCAAGAACAAGAAGATAGAGCCCATTATGGTACACGCGCCTTTTGAGCCCGACCAGAAGAAGCCCATTCATATGTCTGTTCATGAAGGTCAGGAGATGAACCTTATAATCAAGGGAAAGCTCAAATTCGTTATAAACAACAATACAGAGATACTGAATGAGGGCGACTGCGTTTATTTCGACAGCTCCAATCCGCACGGAATGATCGCTATCGAAGGCGACTGCGATTTTCTCGCGATCCTTATATAACAACCCGCTGCCGATAAAGAAAGGAACATAAGACAAATATGGAACAGGTCAAAGATTACTATAAAAAATTCGTGACCGAGGGTTACGATGAAAACGGCATACTGAACAAATTTGAGATAAACTGCCCCGAGAATTACAACTTCGGCTATGATATCATCGACAAATTCGGTGAGATCGATCCCGACAGACCTGCGCTTCTCCACGTTGACCTTAAGGAGAATGTGACGAAATTTTCTTACAGGCAGCTTTCCGAACTTTCAACACAGGCAGCAAATCTTTTCGCCGCACAGGGAATAAAAAAAGGCGACAAGGTAATGCTTGTCCTTAAAAGAAACTACCAGTTCTGGTATGCCATCATCGGTCTTATCAAACTCGGCGCAGTCGTTATCCCCGCAACTCACCTGCTTACAACTCACGATTTCACATACCGTTTCAAAAGCGCTGACGTGAAGGGTGTCGTAGCGACCGGCTATAACCCCGATATCGAAACGTATATCGATGAAGCCGAAAAAGAGCTCGGGATCACGCTCAGGAAATTCATCGCAAACGGCAGCAAGGAAGGCTGGATAAACTTCGATGAGGAAATAAAGAAACAGCCTGTCACAATGGAAAGAGTTCCTACAAAATGTACGGATATGATGCTCATATACTTCTCATCCGGCACTTCGGGATATCCCAAAATGGCAGGACACTGCCATAAATACGCCCTCTGGCACATTCAGACTGCCCTCTGGCAGAACGTTCAGCCTGACGGACTTCATCTCACCATATCCGATACAGGCTGGGGCAAGGCCGCATGGGGCAAGCTCTACGGTCAGATGTCGCTCGGCGCCTGCGTTTTCGTTTATGACTTTGACAGATTTGTACCTGCTGATGTTCTGCGTATTATACAGGACTTCAAAGTCACATCGCTCTGCGCACCGCCCACAATGTACCGCTTCTTCATCAAGGAAGGTCTGAAGGACTATGACCTCTCGAACCTGAAGTACAGCTGCATTGCCGGCGAAGCTCTCAATCCCGAAGTTTTCAACCGCTGGCTGGAATTCACCGGCCTTAAGCTTATGGAAGCCTTCGGTCAGACCGAGACTACAGCTACGCTCGCAAATCTCCCGGGAATGACTCCGAAACCGGGTTCCATGGGCAAACCTACACCTCTCTACAATGTTGATCTTGTTGACGAAAACGGAAACACCGTACCCAACGGCGAGACCGGTGAGATCGTCATAAGAGCTGAGCGCGGTGCGGAAGGTCTGTTCATGTGCTACTACAAAGATGAAGAAAAGACGAATGACGCATGGCACGACGGTCTTTATCACACAGGTGATACAGCGTGGCGCGACGAGGACGGCTACTACTGGTATGTCGGCAGAAACGACGATATCATCAAATCCAGCGGTTACCGCATAGGGCCGTTCGAGATCGAGAGCGTACTTATCCAGCATCCGTCGGTTCTCGAATGTGCCGTAACCGGCGCACCCGATCCCAACGGTGTGCGCGGCATACTGGTAAAGGCAACTATCGTGCTTGCTAAGGGATATACAGCCAGTGACGAACTTGCGAAGGAGCTTCAGAACTATGTCAAGAAGAACACCGCGCCTTACAAGTATCCGCGTCTCATTGAATTCGTAGACGAGCTGCCAAAGACCATAAGCGGAAAGATCAGACACAACGCGATAAGAGAAAATGACAGCAAGAAATAAACAGCATAAATGATTTACAGGAGGAAAAGAAAATGTTCAGATACGCGACACCCGATGATATAGATATCCTTACCGCAAACGACAAGAACATCGACAAGGCAGAAATGCTCAATCTTATCGGCCTGAAACGCGTATATATCATGGAGGAAGACAACGAGTTCATAGGCTGGCTGAGATACAACCTGTTCTGGGACAACACGCCCTTTATGAATATGATCCACCTCAAAGACGAGAACCGCGGCAAGGGCAACGGAAGAAAGTTTGTCGAATTCTGGGAAGATGAAATGCGCAGGCTTGGTTATAAGACTGTTATGACTTCTACCGCATCCGATGAGTTCGCACAGCACTTTTATATCAAGCTCGGCTATTCCACGATCGGCGGATTTTTACCGTCCGGCGATAAGTTTGAAGTTATCCTGTCAAAGAAGCTGTAAAGCTAAATTACCCTGCCCAGAAAGTAAAACGGAACTTCTGAAAGCGTCGGAAGCGCCTCTGTGAGAACAGGCGCCTCCCCTGTGAGCAGCGAAACAAGCGTCTTTCCTATGAGTTCCCCCGTGTAGACGGCCTGATCGACCGAATTGCCGTGAGATCCTACCTCAATGAGAAGAGCGCCTTTTGAAAGCTGCTGATTGTACTGACAATACTGGAAAAGTATGGGACGCGTCAGAGTCGGGAACAGCTTCTCCGCTTCCTGCTGAAGCTCACAGGCAAAATGAAAATTGTCAATATAATCGGGAACATCATAGTTACCGTCATCGGCCGCACAGATCACCATGAACTGCGCGGCCTTTTTTCCGTCTATTTCAGTAACTGCACTGACCCTTGTCCCGTCCGGGTATTCGATAGCATCACGGTGTATATCAAGTACGATCTTTACGGAAGGATAACGTTCAAGGATCTCCGCAGTGCCGTAAAGACTGCGGGTATAGGCACCGTTGTAGGGTTCGTCATACACCGTGCAGTCATGTATCACGCAGATACCGGCCTCCGCAAGCTCCTTTGCAACAGCATCTCCGACCGCGACAACACCGTTTTCCGGTGCCTGTGAGCGGCTTATATATGCAGAGTCATACCAGCTCTTTTCATACGGCTCATAGCTTTCCGAAGTATGGGTATGCATTATAAGTACCTGAGGCTCGTCCGAGCCACGTTCGACCACGATGCCGCTGGGAACGGTACATTCGTATCTGAGTTCCTCCGCCGAAAGATCGGTACAGTTCCTCACCTGCCCGCCCTCGGACAGGTCTATGTAACCGGGGCCGCCGCACCTGCCGAAGTATTCTTCCACGATCGCTCCGCTGTGTGTTGTGAATGATGTAAGGTCTTCCTCCGAATCGTTCATGTTCAGCGTTTTCAGGTATTCACCGGCGATTGGTTTTACCACCGGCTGCTCAGGAATATCGTCCTCCGGCACTTCATAACTGACTTCAGGCTCTTCCGGAGCCGGCTCCTGTACAGAAGCCTCATAATGAAGATATCCGGCAGAACTGTTCATATTGTTCATTTCAAGGCACACTCCGTTCTCGCTCCGACTATGACTGCGAGCTATTGTTCCGAACAGCGCGATAAAGCCGAAAGGCAGCAAAAACACGCCTGCTGCGGCGGTATGTGATAAAATGCGTTTTCTTACGGATGTTCTTATAAGTCTCATATTTCATCTTCCTTTTTATATTCACCTGTGATTATCATATTCAGAGCAGCCGGATAATATTACAGAATTCAGCTGATAATGAGTGATCTTATCTCCTCTTCGGACAGCACAGGATTAAGCGCACGGCTTACCGAAACACCGATGAGCTCGGCAAGCCGCCTTATTTCTATGTCTATGCTTCTCGGGGTCACCATGAGACCGTGTGTGTTCTCCGCTCCGGTGATGCTGTCAAGGTCGATCACGGTCGGAACTCCTATGGCTATCACAGGAACACCCGCCGTCTTGTGGTTTATGGCTTTTCTGTCATTGCCTATTCCGCTGCCGGGAGCTATGCCTGTATCGGTTATCTGTATGATGTTACAGAGCCGTTCTGTATCTGCGCAGGCCAGACTGTCTATGACTATGACCGAAGCTGCCCCCACATATCCTGCCATACAAGCTATGCCGTCGCTGGTCTCTATCCCCGTCCTGCCGGTCACACCGGCTTCTTGTACATACACACTGCGCAGACCGAGTTCATTGAAGTCACTATGGCCTGAAAGATGCGCTGTTGCGGGTACATAGCGCAGAGCATTGACTCCGAGACTGTCGGAGCAGATATTCGCGTTCCCGAGCCCCGCGACAAGCACACTTCCCTCACCTATGAAATTTCCGAGGAACTCTGTCAGACAGTCACCTGTATTTCCTGTTTCCGTGAAAAGCGTGACATAATGCCCCGGGACAGCTTCTCTGAAGCCCTCAGGTACTTTCGCCTCAATATAACGTGTTCCATGCTTTTCACCCCTGTGAACGTATGAAGCATCATTCTGACCGCCGAACAATGAGGTTTCATATAAAAGATCCGATCTTCTCATATTTTCTTTCTCCGATAAAATTTTTCTGAAAATTTTTTCAAAAAAGTATTGCTTTTTTCGTAAAGCTGTGATATAATATGTTGTATTGTAAATATAGCATTAATTTAAGGAGGTGCAAACAAAGTGCCGAATATCAAGTCTGCAAAGAAAAGAGTTCTGGTTACCAAGATCAGAAATGAACGCAACAAGGCTGCTAAGACTGAGTTAAAGACAGTTCTCAAGAAGGCAAGAGCTGAAGGTGCCGCTCCCGAAGCGATCAAGAACGCTGCTATCGCGCTCGATAAGGCTGCGGGCAAGGGTCATATCCATAAAAACAAGGCAGCAAGACTCAAGTCGAGACTTGCAAAGACCGCTAACGCGTAATTGTTTACGGTGTTCGACGGACATTCCGGATCGGGAATGTCCGTTTTTCTTTGCTCTGTATATCATGTGCAGTTTATGATATGTTATGAACAAATAAAATATTTCCTGTTCATATTGACAAAAGCCAAAGATAGCAATATAATATATATTGTTCGCTGTGGATAATCTGACCACAATATATAGTATTTTTATCCGGAGGGAGATACTTAAATGATAACCAAGATTCGCAAAAGAGACGGACGCACAACAGCGTTCAACGTTCAAAAGATTGCAGACGCCATTTACAAGGCTGCGTCGGCAGTGGGCGGCAAGGACTACAACTCCGCGCTCACGCTTGCATCGGAAGTATGCAAGGTCCTTGAAACAGAGTATTCGGACGAAAATATTCCTACCGTTGAGGAAGTTCAGGATACCGTCGAGAAGGTTCTTGTAGAAAACGGCCATGCCAAGACCGCAAAAGCATTCATCATCTACAGAGCCGACAGGACCCGCATCCGCGAGATGAATACCTCGCTGATGAAGATATATGAGGATCTTACTTTCAAATCCGCACAGGACTGCGATATAAAGCGCGAGAACGCCAACATCGACGGCGATACGGCTATGGGAACTATGCTCAAGTACGGTTCCGAAGGCGCCAAGCAGTTCAATGAGATGTATGTGCTCGACCCGGAACATTCAAGAGCACACATCGAAGGTGATATCCATATTCATGATCTTGATTTCTTCACTCTCACAACCACCTGCTGCCAGATAGATCTTAAAAAGCTGTTCAAGGGCGGTTTTTCCACCGGTCACGGATTCCTTCGTGAACCGAACGGTATCGGAAGCTACTCCGCACTCGCCTGCATCGCCATACAGTCCAACCAGAATGACCAGCACGGCGGTCAGTCGATACCAAACTTCGACTATGCTATGGCAGACGGCGTAAAAAAGACATACGCTCAGCTCTACCGCAGCAATATAGCCCGCGCACTTTATCTCGAGACCAATATGGACGATCAGGTTGCTACCGATAAGGTAAACGAGTATTCCGACAAACTCTGCGAAGAGCAGGATCTTATACCTGTACTTGCCAACAACAACGGCTACTGCGATGCGGAACTTCCTTTTCTCACCGAGATAGCGGGCAGCAAGGAGCTTGCCGAAAAGATACAGTCGTTCGCACTGAAGCTCTCCAAGAAGGAGACAAACAGAGCAACATATCAGGCTATGGAAGCCCTCGTCCACAATCTCAATACTATGAACAGCCGCGCCGGTGCGCAGATACCGTTCTCGTCAATAAACTATGGCACAGATACATCTCCTGAAGGACGTATGGTCATAGAGAACGTACTTCTTGCAACTGAGAAGGGTCTCGGAAACGGCGAGACCGCTATCTTCCCTATCCATATCTTCAAAGTCAAGGAAGGCAAGAACTACAATCCCGAAGATCCCAACTACGACCTGTTCAAGCTGGCATGCAGAGTATCCGCAAAGCGTCTGTTCCCGAATTTCTCGTTCATTGACGCACCCTATAACCTGCAGTATTATAAAGAAGGCGACTACAATACCGAGATCGCATATATGGGCTGCCGTACCAGAGTTATCGGCAATGCCCACGACAGATCCCGCGAGATCGTTACCGGACGCGGAAACCTGAGCTTTACTTCTATAAATCTTCCTCGCCTCGGCATAAAGGCACAGAAGGATATCGTCAGATTCTTCGAACTCCTTGAAGATGAGATGAACCTCGTTGTAAATCAGCTTATGTACCGCTACAAGATACAGGCGCAGAAGAAAGTCAAGAACTACCCGTTCCTCATGGGTCAGGGCATCTGGATAGACTCCGACAAACTCGGCCCCAACGACTGTGTAGGAGAGATACTCAAGCACGGCACCCTGTCCATGGGCTTTATCGGACTTGCCGAATGTCTTAAGGCTCTTATCGGCGAGCACCACGGCGAAAGCGCAAGAGCTCAGGAGCTCGGACTTCGCATCATCACCCGTATGCGCCAGAGAATGGACGAGGAAACAAAGAAAACAGGCTTCAATTTCTCGCTGCTCGCTACTCCGGCCGAGGGTCTTTCCGGCAGATTCGTAAAAATGGACAGAGAACGCTACGGCAAGATCGAAGGCGTCACCGACCGCAGCTACTATACCAACTCTTTCCATATCCCCGTATATTACCACATTTCCGCGTTCAGCAAGATCAAACTTGAAGCACCTTATCATGAACTCACGAATGCCGGTCACATAAGCTATGTAGAGCTTGACGGCGATCCGCTCCAGAACCTCGACGCATTCGAGCAGATAATCCGCTGCATGAAGGAATCCGGTATAGGCTATGGCTCAGTCAACCACCCCGTAGACCGCGACTCCGTATGCGGATACACCGGCATCATCGGCGACCGCTGCCCGAAGTGCGGACGTACAGAGGAACAGCATACAATGATGAAGGAACGCATCAAAAGAATAAGAGTAAAATAAACAATTTTGCAGGATTGTTTATAAAATCTTGCAAAATATTGCACAAAATTTGTGTTCAGCTATTGACACAAACGCCAAAGTCTAATATAATATTAGAGTATTATTAATTTTAAACCTTTACAGGAGGAAAACAGACAATGCGAGTTTACAATTTCAGCGCAGGCCCCGCAGTCCTGCCCGAGGAAGTCCTCAAGGAAGCGGCAGACGAGATGCTCGATTACAGAGGAACAGGAATGTCCGTAATGGAGATGTCCCACCGCTCCAAGGCTTATGATGATATCATCAAAGAAGCCGAAAAGGATATCAGAGAGCTCATGAACATTCCGGACAACTACAAGGTGCTCTTCCTTCAGGGCGGCGCTTCCCAGTTCTTCGCGGAAGTCCCCATGAACCTCATGAAGAACAAGAAGGCAGCTTACATCATTACCGGCCAGTGGGCAAAGAAGGCATGGCAGGAAGCTAAGATCTATGCAGGCGACGATGCTGTTGCAGTAGCTTCTTCCGCAGACAAGACCTTCTCCTATATCCCGGACTGCTCCGATCTTCCTATCCCCGAGGACGCAGATTATGTATATATCTGCGAGAACAACACCATCTACGGTACAAAGTTCAAGACTCTCCCGAACACAAAGGGTCATATCCTCGTTTCCGATGTTTCCTCCTGCTTCCTCTCCGAACCTGTTGATGTTACCAAGTACGGTGTGATCTACGGCGGCGTTCAGAAGAACGTAGGCCCTGCAGGCGTTGTTATCGCTATAATCAGAGAAGACCTCATCACAGACGATGTTCTTCCCGGAACTCCCACAATGCTCAAGTGGAAGACACAGGCTGACAATGATTCCCTTTACAACACTCCTCCCTGCTACGGCATCTACATCTGCGGCAAGGTATTCAAGTGGATCAAGAAGATGGGCGGCCTCGAGGCTATGAAGGCTCACAACGAGAAGAAGGCCAAGATTCTCTACGATTACCTCGACGAGAGCAAGCTGTTCAAGGGCACAGTACGCAAGGAAGACCGTTCGCTGATGAACGTTCCTTTCGTAACAGGCAACGAAGAACTCGACGCAAAGTTCGTAAAGGAAGCAAAGGCTGCCGGATTCGAGAACCTCAAGGGTCACAGAACTGTCGGCGGTATGAGAGCTTCTATCTACAACGCTATGCCTATCGAGGGCGTTGAAAAGCTCGTAGAATTCATGAAGAAGTTCGAAGCTGAAAATTCATAAGAAAAACGATCCGGGCAGCGGAAATACTTTACCGCTGCCTGTTTCAATAACAGAAACAGAAATGAGGTAATTAAAATGTACAATATTCTTACACTCAATAAGATAGCTGCCTGCGGTACAGACCTTCTTCCTAAGGCAAACTATGCCATCAGCGACAGAGAAGCCAACCCCGATGCGGTTGTGGTACGCTCCGCTTCCATGCATGAAATGGAGCTCGGCTCCAACCTTCTTGCTATCGCAAGAGCAGGCGCAGGTGTAAACAATATCCCGATCGATAAGTGCTCCGAAAAGGGCATCGCGGTATTCAACACTCCCGGCGCAAACGCAAATGCAGTAAAGGAGCTCGTTATCGCAGGTCTCTTCCTCTCCGGCAGAAAGGTTATCCCTGCTACCGAATGGATAAAGGGCCTCAAGGGTAAGGGCGACGAAGTCGGCAAGCTCGTTGAAAAAGGCAAGAGCCAGTTCGTAGGTCCCGAGATCATGGGTAAGACTCTGGGCGTTATCGGTCTCGGTGCTATCGGCGCTCTCGTTGCAAATGCTGCCGTTGCTCTCGGCATGAAGGTTTACGGTGCCGATCCGTTCCTCTCCGAAGCAGGAAAGAAGAGACTCTCCCCCGAAGTAAAGATCGCATCTTCCAACGACGAGATCTATCAGGTAAGTGATTTCATCTCTATCCATGCACCCGCAACTCCCGAGACAAAGGGTATGATCAACGCAGACACTATCGCAAAGATGAAGGACGGCGTCCGCATACTCAACTTCGCGCGTGCTGACCTCGTTGACAGCAAGGCTATCATTGATGCTCTCGCAAGCGGCAAAATGGCTTCCTACGCAACAGACTTTGCTACAGACGATCTTCTCTGCGTTGAGAACGTCATTGCTATCCCGCACCTCGGCGCTTCCACTCCCGAGAGTGAGGACAACTGCGCTGTCATGGCCTGCAACGAAGTACGCAACTACCTCGAAAAGGGCGAGATCCTCAACAGCGTCAACCTCCCGAACGTATCCCTCGATAAGACCGGCGATGCTCTTGTATGCGTTATAAGCAAGGCTGCCGACGGTATCGCCGACAAGCTCGCCGCAGAAGCAGGAGTTACTGTTGCTGCGAAGGCTGCCGGAACAAAGAAGGACATGGCTTACACTATCCTTGACGTCAAGGGTGATGCAGACGCTGCGGCTTCAAAGCTTGCAGGTGTTGACGGTGTTATCAGAGTAAGAGTTATCAAGTAATTTCAGCGATTCTGTTCCCCTCTGAAATTTTCAGAGGGGAATTTTTTGTAACAGAACAATATTTCCTCCGAAAAGCTGTCATATTATATAGAGCGCTCCGATAAACGGGAAAGGAACAGAACATGAACGATAATGACATCATAGAGCTCTATTGGGCGAGAGACGAAAGAGCTATTTCGGAAACCGATATAAAGTACGGCCGATTCTGCCGCTCCGTTGCGTTCAATATTCTCACAGTTAACGAAGATGCAGAGGAATGTGTCAACGACACCTACCATAAGGCGTGGACATTCATTCCGCCTCAGAGACCTGAACGATTCCGCGCATGGCTCGGAAAGATTGTCCGCAATCTCGCGCTTAATCTTTGGAACAGGAACCATACGCAGAAAAGAAATGCAGGAATGGAAACCATGCTCAGCGAGCTTGAGGATTGCGTTCCGTCACGCGAGAACGTTGAAGACGAGATCGACAGCAAGGAACTCGGACAGTCAATAAGCCGCTGGCTCGGTACGCTTTCAGAAGATGACAGACGGTACTTTATACTGCGCTATTGGAACGGTGTCCCACTAAGAACACTTGCCGAAAGATACGGCATAAGTGCGGACAAGCTGGCGCAGAAGATGCTGAGACTGCGAAAAAGCCTGAGAACGGCTCTTGAAAAGGAGGAAATATATTTATGAGCATAAAAAGTGAAAAGATGTACGACGGCATCACAAATATTGATGATGAGCTTATAGAAGCTGCGCAGGACGATGCCGCGAAAAGCAAAAAGCCTGCGAAATGGCTGCCATGGGCAGGTATCGCAGCCGCGGCCTGTTTAGGTCTGGGAGTTGGTGCAGCGGCATTGTCAGGTGTTTTCGGAAAAATTCCTGTATCCGGCGGCTATAAGACCGGAACCGGTATTTCGGCTGGAAATGCTGCCGCAAAACTCATAGCCAAAGCCGAATATCCCGAAGTCCCACCATACCCCGAAGATAATTATTCCGATTGGGACGAATATGATCGGAAATACAAGGCCTGGGCAGATACACTGAGTAAATTAAGGAATCAGCCAGAAGGTTATACCGACGGAACCGACAAATTCTTTACAAGCAGTATAAAAACCATACTTGCCGGAAACGGCGGAAATCGTGTCTATTCCCCGCTTTCTCTGTTTATGGCGCTCGGGATGTCGGCCGAAATTACAGACGGTAATACAAGAAAGCAGATACTCGACCTGCTCGGACAGGACAGTATAGAAAGCCTGCGTTCTCACGCAAATTCGATATGGCTGGCGAACTATATGGACGACGGTATGGCAAAATGTGTTCTTGCAAACTCTGTATGGCTGAACAACAATATTTCATATTCTCAGGACGTAATGAACAGACTTTGCATCGATTATTACGCTTCTTCTTATTCCGGCGAGCCCGGAAACGAAGAATATAACAAGCTGTTTCAGGACTGGCTTAACGAACAGACCGACGGTCTGCTCGAAAACTATGTCGAGAACATCAGACTCGACCCCGAAATGGTGATGACACTTGTATCGACCGTCGATTACGCCGGGAAATGGATATATCCGTTCTCTGCCGATAACACGAAAAGCGGCACATTCCACTCACCGGGAGGCGATGTCACCTGTGATTTCATGAATAAGGAATTCGATCAATCCTATTTCTGGGGAGAGAAATTTTCATCAATTATGATGAATCTTGAAAATAACGGAGCTATGAAGCTGATACTGCCCGATGAAGGTATTACACCCGAGGAGCTCCTCAATGACGATGAAACGATAGAGTTTCTGATGACAAAGAACTATGACTGGAAAAACAACAAATACTGCATGGTCAATATGTCTGTGCCGAAATTCGATGTTTCTTCGGAGATCGACCTTGTAGAACAGATGAACAAGCTGGGCGTGACCGACATATCTGACGGCTCCGTATCGGACTTCTCGCCCCTGTCTCCGGACGGCGGCAGTGGCGTCTTCCTCAGCAAAGCCACACAGGCTGCCCGCGTCGAGATAGACGAGGAGGGCTGCCGCGCTGCCGCGCTGACAGTAATGGAATATTGCGGAGCAGCTATGCCGGACGGTAAGGCGGACTTCATACTTGACAGGCCGTTCATTTTCGAGATAACAGGCACAACAGGCCTGCCGCTGTTTGTAGGCATTGTAAATAATCCGGTACAATAATATTATCCCGTATCTGTAATCAGCACAGATACGGGTTTTTTTACTGTATTACTCCGCCGCCTATGACGATATCACCGTCATAGAAAACCACACGCTGCCCCGGAGTAATGGCGCGCTGCGGTTCGTCGAATTCAACTCTGACACTGCCGTCCGGCTGCGGATATACTGTGCAGGGCTGCTCCTTCATACGGTAACGGGTCTTTGCCTTACAGGCAAACGGCGCTTCGGGCTTTTCAAAAGCTATCCAGTTCATATCTTCGGCCGTAAGTCCGCGGCGAAGAAGCTCCTGCGGCTCGCCGACCACGAGAGTATTGTCGGCCGTATTCTTTCCGATAACGTACATCGGCTTTCCGAAAGCTATTCCGAGGCCTTTTCTCTGCCCTACCGTGTAATTGATCAGACCCTCATGCCTGCCCCAGACCTTGCCCGAGCTGTCGGTCACATCGCCTGCCGGGTATTCTCTGCCGGTCTCACGCCGGATAAAAGCCGCATAATCGCCGTCCGGCACGAAACATATATCCTGACTGTCGGATTTATGTGCGTTTACAAGACCATTTTTTTCCGCAAACGCTCTTACCTCGGGTTTTGTCATGCTCCCCAGCGGAAACAGGATATGCGAGAGCTGCTCCTGCGTCAGATCATACAGAACATATGACTGATCCTTTTCGTTGTCTCCGGTGCCGGAGACAGCCTTTTTCAGCAGCCACCTTCCCCGCTCGCTGTCATACTCCACCCGGGCATAATGCCCTGTGGAGATGTAATCACAGCCGAGCTCCTTCGCACGGTCGAGCAAAGCCTCGAACTTTATATAGCGGTTGCAGTCTATACAAGGATTCGGTGTCATTCCGCGCTCATAGCAGGAAATAAAATTGCTTATCACCTTTTCACGGAAAATATCTTTCATATTGTACACATAATGCATCACATCGAAGCGCGAAGCGACCTGACGCGCATCGTCTATATCGCTGAGCGAGCAGCAGGTCTTCTGACCGCCCTGCTCAAATTCTCCGTCATGCAGCTTCAGGGTCACCCCGATGACCTCATACTTCTCTTTCAGCATCACAAGAGCCGCCGAGCTGTCCACCCCGCCGCTCATTGCCACCATTACTTTCTTCATACTCTCATATCCCTGTCGTTGTCGTCTTCATTTTCGTGTTTTTTTTCATTTCTCTGCTCTATCTGCTTTTCAAGCACACGCGCAAAGATACTACCGGAACTCTGATGAACATCAGGCTTTTCCGTTTTTTTCTCCGTATCATTCTTCTTCCTTACATAGTTCATCAGTTCAAGAACTCCGTAAATCAGTGCCATAACGCCGACTGCAAGAAGCCCCGAGAGCAGTACGCTGCCGAAGCCTTCACCGGCTGGTTTGTTATTTATTGCCGCAATTATCGTTTCCATATTATCACCCGAATATATTTTACTATTTTATGAGAGAAATGTCAATTAAAAGTTGATTTTTTATATGAATTGTGTTATAATAAGATATTGATGCGTAAAGGAGACAGGAATGAAGATAACCGTCATTTCCGATACACACGGAGATTTTGAGACACTGTACCGTATTGTTGAGCTGAATAAAGATTCGGATCAGTTCATTCACCTCGGAGACGGCGAATACGAGTTCAGGGATGTTCAGTCGGTATTTTATGATAAACCGTTCATCTTCATAAAAGGAAACAACGACTGGGACAACCACCCGCAGAACCTTGTCACCGACCTGGGCGGAAAGAAATTCTACCTCTGCCACGGTCACAGATTCGAGCGCGGCAGAATGAAGGAATTCCTTGCCGCTACCGCTGTCGCCAACGGCTGTGACGCAGCTCTGTTCGGACATACGCATATACCCTGCATTGAGTATGAAAACGGAGTGCTGCTCTTCAATCCGGGGAGCGCTTCACTGCCCCGCGGCGGGAATGAGCCTACTTACGGTATAATAACGATCGAAAACGGCATACTGAATGCCCGTCATATAACTATTGACTTTTAGCAGAAAGGACGCAGAATATTGGATAATCTTTACAACAGACATAAGATAGCTGACGAAGTGTACTTTACTTCGATCACCGATACGAAGTTCAAGATAAACAGAGTAAGCGTTCTGTTTATCACACAGCTTTCCAAAAATGCCGCTGTGAACGCCGTTATCCCCCGTATGCTTACGAAATGCAGCGCAAAACTCGACACTATGACGAAGCTGAATAAAAGACTCGCTGAGCTGTATTCCGCCAGTCTCACATTTAACGTATTCCCGGACGGCGACAATCAGATCATCGAAATGAGCATAAACGTACTGAACAACAGGTATGCGCTGAACAGCGAAGACATTCTCAGGGACAGCGCGCAGATCCTGCTGGACTGTATCTTCGACCCTTATCTGGAAAACGGACAGTTTCCAGCGCAGAGCCTTGAGCTCGAAAAACAGAATCTTATGGACGACAACGACGCGGAGATCAATAACAAAACACAGTACGCTTATCTGAAAGCTTACGAGGAAGCATTCCGCGGCGAACCTGCCGCTGTACGTTCGGGCGGCCGCAATGAGGAAGTCGCGGCTGTGACTGTGGAATCTGCCATGGAAGCATACAGACGCATTATAAGCGAGATGCGCGCCGAGATCATCTGCGTCGGAGAAAGCGACTTCACCGGACTTGACACGATATTCGCGGAAGCCTTCGGAAAAATCAGCAGAAGACCGGAAAAATACGAAAAGTCAGCAGTAAGTCTTGCGAAGAATGAACCTGTACGCCTGACGGAAACCCTCAGCATCGAGCAGTGCAAGCTTGTTATGTTCATGAAAACACCGCTGCGGAAACGCTACGCGTTGATGGTAATGCAGAGCCTCTACGGCGGTACCGAATCTTCAAAGCTTTTCCAGAATGTACGCGAAAAAATGTCGCTCTGCTATTACTGTTATTCAAGGTACGGATACGCCAAAGGATTCCTGACTACTGAATGCGGCGTGGACGGAAATAATCTCGAAAAGGCGGAAGCCGAATGTCTGAACCAGCTCGAGGAGATCAGGAAAGGTCATTTCACCGATGATGAAGTGAACAAAATAAAACTGTTCATCATCAATATATTGAAGTCGTCAACAGATACGGTGAGCGGCGTCACTTCAAAATGTATGTCGGGTATCATGTATCCCGAAAATGCGGTCACTATCGACGAAATGATCGGTAATATCAACGCTGTCACAAACGAGGATATCATCGAAGCGGCTAATTCGCTGGTTCCGGATACCGTGTTTATCCTGCGTTCGGATAAGGAGGCTGCCGAATGAAAAAAGAAATACTTACAAGCAGCCGCCTCGGTGAAAGCTGCACAAGGATAAAGCACGACAGCGGACTTACGATATGCCTTTACCCGATGAAAGGCTACAGCACGGCTTTCGCGATTTTCGGCACAAGGTACGGCTCCGTCGATACGACCTTCAAGACCGATGCGGACGCCGACTTCATCACAGTTCCGGAAGGCATCGCCCATTATCTTGAACACAAACTGTTCGAAGGCGAAGAGTGCAATGCCATGGATAAATTTGCTGCCACCGGAGCTTATTCCAATGCCTATACGACCTTCGATGCCACGGCTTATCACTTCACCTGCTCCTCACATTTCGGACAGAATCTGCGTACTCTGCTCGATTTCGTACAGAACCCGTATTTCACAGACGAAAATGTACAGAAAGAACAGGGCATCATAGCGCAGGAGATCAAGAATTATCTCGACGACCCGGGCTGGCGAGTGTTCTTCAACGGATTGCAGGCTATATATCACAACAACCCCGTCCGCATCGATATTGCCGGTACTGTGGAAAGTATAGCGCAGATAAACAAGGAGCTCCTTTACCGCTGCTATAACACATTCTACAACCTGAACAATATGACGCTTTCCATAGCCGGCAACTTTGACCCGGACGAAGCCCTGCGGATATGCGACGAAATGCTGAAACCCGCCAGGGATACAGGACTTCAGGCGATCATACCCGAAGAGCCTCCCACGATAAAAGAAAAGCGTGTGACACAAAAGCTGTACTGCGCTCTGCCGCTGTTCCAGCTGTCTTTCAAGAGACCCAATCTCAAAGGAAGAGAATCGTCAAGGCAGTATTTCATTTATAATATGATGCTGGATTCGGCCTTCGGCTTTTTCTCGCCGTTCTTTACAAAGCACTATGACAGCGGTCTTATCAATGACACCTTCGATGCGAGCGTATTCAAGGGCAGAGGTTTCTTTATCCCGATGATAAGCGGCGACGCGAGAGAACCTGACAGAGTCGTTGAAATGGTAGACAAGGAGATATCCCGTCTGAAAAAGGAAGGCATACCCGAAGAGGATTTCGAGATCGTAAAGAAAGCCACTTACGGTGACCTCATATCAGCTTTCAACAATGTCGGTGCAGTGGCAAAGGGCATGATGAACGCCGACTTCAACGAGCTGAATATCTACGACAATATCGAAATGGCGGCTGCGGTCACCTATGAGGAAGCCATGGAAGCGCTCGATACCCTCGATATCGGCAACAGCAATCTTTCGGTCGTTGAACCGCTGGAAAGATAGATAACAGGACAGAACAAAAAAGGAGATCTAAAATGGACAAGTACACCATAAGGACTGAGTTTCCGAATCTCTTTTCCGGAGATATACGGATAAGCCGTGAGGCATTCCATATCGGCAGCTTCAGCATATTCTGGTACGCTATAATTATCGCCGCGGGACTGATACTCGCGGTGGTATACTGCACAAAGCGCGGAAAGAAATACGGCCTCACAAGCGACGACATCTTTGACGTGGCGCTGTTCGGAGGAATAGCAGGATTTCTCGGCGCGAGAATATTCTATGTAATATTCTGGAACCTTAATCCGGAGAACACATTCAAGTATGACTTCATAACCACTTTCACAACTATACATGACGGCGGACTGGCTATCTACGGCGGCATAATCTGCGGCTCCGTCGTCGGCATCCTGACAACAAAGATACGCAAAGCTCCCATACTTCCGCTCTGCGATATGGGCGGTTCGGGATTCCTGATCGGTCAGGCGATAGGCCGCTGGGGCAACTTCATAAATCAGGAAGCCTACGGCGCTCCCACAGCCGGCAATCTGCCCTGGGGAATGACCGGAAGCGTCATCGAGAACGATCCTGTCGTAATTGCCGCACAGGCTCAGCTGCCGGCAGGACAATACGCGCTTGTGCATCCGTGCTTTCTGTACGAGAGCCTGTGGTGCGCTCTCGGCTTATTCCTGCTCCATTTCGTGATATCACGCATACAGACCTTCGACGGAGAACTGTTCCTGTGCTATATAATCTGGTACGGTACCGGCAGAGGCTTCATCGAAGGCTTACGCACAGACAGCCTCTACATCGGCGGCACGGGAATAAGAGTATCACAGCTTATCGGCTTTGCTACGGCACTGTTCTGTCTTATACTTCTCGTTTATTTCAAGATAAGGGTCAGCAGATCCAAAACTTACGTCCGCTATAACAAGACAGAAGCCTGCAAGGAACGAATGGAAAAATTCTATACAGACTTAAAGAACGAAAAGGAGACCGAAAAGGCTCTGAAAGCATTCAAACGTACCGAGAAAGAGCTCGTTGAAGCACCGAGCATATTTGACGATTCAGCCGACAAAACACAGGAGGACAAGTAAAATGGCAATTCTTATCGACGGAAAAGCAGTTTCACAGAAAGTTAAGGAGGAAGTACGCGCGGAGATCGAACGCGACGGCCTTAAGGTCGGTCTTGCAGTGGTGATCGTAGGCAACGATCAGGCAAGCCGCGTGTATGTGAACAACAAGAAGAAAGCCTGCGAGGTATGCGGTATCCGTTCATTCGAGTACGCGCTGCCGGAGGAGACAACAGAGAAGGAGCTTCTCGATCTTGTCGATACGCTGAACAACGATCCCGAAGTCAACGGTATTCTTGTGCAGCTCCCGCTTCCGAAGCACCTCGATTCCGAGAAGGTCATCGCCCGTATATCTCCGGAAAAGGACGTAGACGCATTCCATGCTGAAAATGTAGGAAAAATAATGATCGGAAACTATGCGTTCCTTCCCTGCACTCCCGCGGGCGTTATGGAACTAATACACAGCACAGGGACCGATGTCTCCGGCAAGGAATGTGTGGTTATAGGCCGCTCGAACATAGTGGGCAAGCCTATGGCTATGCTGCTGCTGCATGAGAATGCTACCGTGACTATCTGCCATTCGCGCACAAAGGATCTCGCCGCGGTCTGCCGCAGAGCCGATATACTTGTGAGCGCGGTAGGCAGAGCGGACTTCGTCACAGCGGATATGGTAAAGGACGGAGCCGTTGTTATAGACGTGGGTATGAACAGAAACGCCGAGAACAAACTGTGCGGAGACGTAAAGTTCGATGAAGTTGAACCGAAGGCTTCCTACATCACTCCCGTACCGGGCGGCGTAGGTCCTATGACTATAGCGATGCTCATGAAGAACACGCTCATGGCAAAACGCATACAGAGCAAATGAAAAAGGTAAACACACCGCTTATCAACGGCATCATACTTGCCGCAGCCTTCGCATATCTCGCCTGGTATTTCACCTCGCACGGTATGTGGAATCCGGCTACGGTCGTTGTTATGATCGTTATTGCGCTGCTTTCCGCCGGTCAGGTACTTATATGGTTCGCATATTTCAGACCTCCGAAAAAAAACGGAAAAAGAAACAAAAAAGGTTGACAAATATCTACCGGAATGATATAATATATTTGGCGGAATTGCCAATAATTTAACGGAGGAATAACACCATGGAATTAAAAGGCTCCAAGACCGAACAGAACCTCTTGACTGCTTTCGCGGGCGAATCACAGGCACGCAACAAGTACACCTACTTCGCATCGGTAGCAAAGAAAGAGGGTTATGAGCAGATAGCGGCTATCTTCGAAATGACCGCAAACAATGAAAAGGAACACGCAAAACTGTGGTTCAAGGCTCTCGGCGAGCTCGGAACTACCGCAGAGAACCTCGCAAAAGCTGCTGAGGGCGAGAACTACGAGTGGACGGATATGTACGACCGTTTCGCAAAGGAAGCCGAGGAAGAAGGCTTCGTAAAGCTGGCAGCACAGTTCAGAATGGTCGGTGCTATCGAAAAGAGCCATGAAGAAAGATACCGCGCTCTTCTCAACAACATCGAGATGCAGAAGGTATTTGAAAAGAGCGACGAGACTATCTGGGAATGCCGCAACTGCGGACATCTTGTTATCGGCAAGAAGGCTCCCGGCATCTGCCCCGTCTGTGCTCATCCGCAGAGCTTCTTCGAAGTAAGAAAAGAAAACTATTGATCAGGATACAACAGAAGCCCGGCCTTTGTGCCGGGCTTTTTGCGTATAAAAAAGCTCCCGGAGATCCGGGAGCTTTCTTACTTATCTGATTAACCGAGAGAAGCGTTGAGCTCGTCTACCGATGCCTGGATCACGTTGCCGTATTCGCCGCGTGCGCCGGAGAAGGTGTTGGCGGAATCGTTGTAGGGATCCTTTACGATGTGGTCGATAGGAGCGGAACCGTCAGACTTTGCATTATCGGTGTCGATACCGGTTCTGAAGTCGAAGGAAGGAGTAAGAGGAGTGTTCTTGATGGAA
>JAEEJW010000150.1 GCA_016282095.1 Ruminiclostridium sp.
CATCCTCGATGAGATCGGAAAGGCATTCTCTCACGTTGATGCTATGGCTCTTGTTGTGATGATACTCACATTCGTGTTCGGTTTCCTGCTGTATGCCGGAATGGCGGGTCTCGCAGGCGCGAGCGTCAGCAAAATGGAAGATCTCGCCCCCGCTATCCAGCCGCTTTCGATCATCGGTGTGCTTGGCTTTTACCTCGCTTACTTCCCTCAGGTAACAGGTGAGGAAAACACTTTGTCAATGGTAGCACGGTATCTTCCGATCTCTTCGCCGTTCATTCTTTCCTCGGACTTTATGCTCGGAAAGATAGGACTGCCCGAGACCCTGATATCTATGGTGATAATGGTAGCCGCGGATATCGGCATAATGATGCTTGTTGCGAAAGTCTATGAGAACATCATAGTACATACCGGCAGCAGACTCAAGATCGGCGATATGCTGAAAATGTCCAAGTAACGCCGGAGAGCACCCGGCCGCGGATCCGTATGTTACATCCGGAAAACGGCAGCAGATCTGCTTTAGGTAAAAATACACTATCAGCCGCGCCCCTGACACTCTGCCGGGGGCGCTGTTTTGTGCTTTTTTGCTGAAAATTCGCTTTACCCCTTGAAAATCATAGTAAACCTATGGTATAATAAAATACCGGAAAAAGGAGGATGAGGAAATGAAAATCTCCACAAAAGGAAGATATGCACTCAGAATGCTGGTAGATATCTCGACGCATGAACCGGATACATTCATTTCGCTGAAAGAGATATCTGACCGTCAGAATATATCGAAGAAATACCTTGAACAGATAGTACCGCTGCTTACCAAAAACGGGATACTGCGCACCAACCGCGGCAACAAGGGCGGCTATGCCCTCGCGAAGGCTCCCGAGGAGATCTCGGTGGGTGAAGTGCTCCGGGCTACGGAGGGCAGTCTTGCGCCGGTAGCCTGTCTTGAATACGAGACCAACGAATGTCCCCGTGCTGGCATCTGTGACACACTTTTCGTGTGGGAAGGGCTCCGGAAGGTCATTTCGGAATATCTTGACGGAATAACGATCGCAACGATAGCCAAAAAAGGCATAAGCGGCGGGGATTACTGCATCTGAGAGGAATAGGAAATGTATCTTGAAGACATAATGATAGGCACGGAACTGGAAACAGAGAGTGTTGTGATCAACAAGGATGAAATGCTCGACTTTGCCCGGAAATACAATCCTGTGAAGATACATACGGACGAGGAATACGCCAGGGGATCCCGTTTCGGCGGGCTGATCGCTGCGGGAATGATGTCGTTCCTGTCGGTATGGGCGCAGTATGTGCCTGCGGACTTTGCGGGCGATGAGCTTGTTGCGGGCAAATCCACGTCGGTGGAATGGCTGCGGCCGGTTTATGCCGGTGATACTCTGCGCGGCGTTGCCACGGTCACCGGGCTTGCGTTCCGTAACGAACATAACGGTATAATGACAATAAACATAGACGTATACAACCAGAATGATTTCAAAGTGCTGACAAGCGTTGTGGAATCCATAGTCAAGCGCAGACCGCGCGCCTGAAAGAGGTGAAGAAAGTGGCCGACCGCGAACGGGAATACTACGATAAATTCACAAAGGATATTTTCGAAACGCTCAAAGCTATGAGCAGCAACGACGAGCGCCGCGAATTCATAGTCCAGACGTACGAGAATCTCTACGAAAAGCTGAAAGTGGCGGACACCCCTGGCTCTGACAGGCCGCAGGCTCCTGCCGTTGATCTTGAAAAGCTCCGTGCCGATCTTGCACAGATCCGCGGTATCGGCGGCCAGCGACTTGACGAGATAATGGCTGTGATCGGGAAGCATTTGTCATAGTCGCTCCGCCGGGAACGAGAACAAGATGTTTCCGGTGTCAGCAGCCGGGAAAACTTTCAAACGCTGCACTGTTTATATGAAATAAATCTGCTCCTTTTGTATGTCAAAAGGAGCAGATATTTTTATATTCAGCA
Organism: Ruminiclostridium sp.; assembly: GCA_016282095.1. GTDB lineage: Bacteria > Bacillota > Clostridia > Oscillospirales > Ruminococcaceae > Ruminiclostridium_E. The sequence continues at coordinate 1,969 of JAEEJW010000150.1, forward strand.
AAAACAAGTCTGTACTTTGTAGTCGTCAATAAAGGAGTACTCATGACCGGATCTGCAAGGCGAAGCGGTTAGTTTTAGGAGCCGGCCCTTTTTCAAAAGGGCTGGCCGCCGGAGGCAACTCAAGCGTAAGCGACTTCTTGTTCCCGTTCTCAAGCGCAAGCGACTTCTTGTTCCCGTTCTCAAGCGCAAGCGACTTCTTGTTCCCGTTCTCAAGCGCAAGCGATTCTTTTCACGCTCTCTTCATTATCTCCAGACACATTCTCCCGTTATGATACGGGCACTTCCACGGGTCAACGGTAGGCTTGGCGGGGTCGGGACGTCCGTCCTCGAGTATCTGAGAGTACCACTCGCCGCCCTCGCGCCTGTCGATGAACTCGGCCTTGACGTTCTCCCAGAGAGCCGCGGCGATGTCGGCATAGCGACGGTCACCGTATTTCTGCCAGCCGTTCGTGAAGCCCACGATGCCTTCGGCCTGCATCCACCAGATATGCATATGGCTTATTTTGTCGTTCTCGCGCTCGTTTATCATGGCGCCGTTCTCAATGGCTATGTCAGCGATATTCCTGACTATCGGTTCATTCATCTCCCTGACTTTCGCGGTAAGTTCATCGTCGCCGATGACTTCACAGGCGCGGTCGAGCAGCCATGTAGCCTCAATGTCATGGCCGTAGGAGTGTATATCGCCGATAACATTCAGCTCGCGGTCAAAGAATACCAGCAGGCGATGTTCTGGCTCATAGTATATCTTGTCAAGGAAAAGTCCTATCTGGAATTTCAGTCTGTTGAGCACTCTGTCATCGCCGCAGACGCGGTACAGCTCGGTGTAAGCCTCAACAAGATGCAGGGTAGTGTTCATGGTCTTGTCTGCCATTAGGCCGTTCTCGGAGAGCGCGTCGTTAGGTATCAGCTTCCAGTCCGCAGACATGGCTTCGAGATATGCCACATCGTCGGTGCAGTTCTTCTCCACAGTCTCGAACAGCTCCAGTGCGAGCTTCAGGGCATCGCTGTCCTTAGACGCATCATAGTAGCTGGCAAGTGCGTAGATGAAAAACGCCTGGCAATAGGTGTGCTTCATGCTGTCGCTTACGGAGCCGTCGGCGTTCATCATCCAGTACACGCCGCCGTTCACCGGATCAACGCAGTATTTTTTCATGAACTCGTAGCAGTGACGCGCATTGTCAAGGCACTGCGGGTCTCCGAGTACAAGATAGCAGTTCGAATAGAACCACAGTATGCGTGAGTGCAGAATAACACCTTTCTCCGCCTTTTTATCGAGCTTCAGGTCATGATCCATGAAGCCGTAGAAGCCGCCGTTCTCATCGTCGCGCAGGCTGTTCCAGAACGGAATGAGGTGTTCGGTGAGCTCTTTTCTTACTTCACTTACGATTGGCATGATATCTTGTTCCTTTCATTCAAATATCCTCCCCCGGGATAAGGGGGAGGATATATTATTATTCCTGCTTATTATCGGCGGCCGGAGCGGCAGGCATCTTCTTCGGAGGCTTTTTGGGGGTCGTTCTCCTGTAAGTGCCCTGCGGCATATCGGGACGCATTACCTGTACGCGCTTCGGAGGCTGTCTGTTCGGAGCGATCCTGAACGTGAGTATAGCGCGGGCTGTATCCTCGCGGATAGCGGCTATCATCTCGTCGAACATTGCGAAGCCCTCGAATCTGTACTCGACAACGGGGTCCTTCTGACCCATGGAGCGCAGGTAGATGCCGCGTTTCAGCTCGTCCATTGCGTCGATGTGATCCATCCACTTCTCGTCTACATTACGGAGCAGGATAACACGCTCGATCTCACGCATTATCTCCGAGCCGTATTCCGCTTCCTTGGCGGCATATATCGTTTCTGCGCGTTCGGTGAGCATTTCGGTGACATCGGACTTCTTGATCGTATTGAGCTCGTCCACCGTGTATGTGAGGTCGTCAGGCATTGTAAGAACGCCTGCATAATGCTCGCGCAGACCCGTGAGGTTCCAGTTGTCCGGGATGTCGCCCTGACAGAACATATCCACGTTCTCCTTGATGCTGTCCGTTATCATACCCTTGATGCTGTCGCTGATATCATCACCGTCAAGCACCTTGGCGCGCTGGGAATATATAGTCATTCTCTGCTGTGACATAACGTCATCGAAGTCAAGGACGTTCTTTCTTATCGAGTAGTTCCTGCCCTCGATCTTGCGCTGGGAGGACTCGATAGTCTTTGTGAGCAGGCCGTTTTCTATCGGCATATCCTCGTCGATCTTTAGGGTCTCCATTACAGCCTGAACGCGTTCGCCGCCGAACAGTCTCATAAGGTCGTCCTCGAGGGATACGAAGAAGCAGCTCTCGCCGGGGTCACCCTGACGGCCCGCACGACCGCGGAGCTGGTTGTCTATACGTCTGGACTCATGGCGCTCGGTACCGAGAATGAACAGGCCGCCCGCCTTGCGTACTTCCTCCGCCTCGGGAGCTATCTGCTTCTTGTACTTCTCGTTGAGCTCCATGTAGAGCTTTCTGGCTGCGAGGATCTCCTCGTCGTCGGTCTCCGCAAAGCCCGTAGCCTCGTTGATGAGCTCGTCGGGGATATCCTTGCGGCGCATTTCCGCCTTTGCGAGGTATTCGGCGTTACCGCCGAGCATGATATCGGTACCGCGGCCCGCCATGTTGGTGGCGATCGTTACGGCGCCCTTCTTGCCCGCCTGAGCGACGATCTCGGCCTCACGCTCGTGGTTCTTCGCGTTGAGGACTTCGTGCTGGATGCCCGTCTTTTTGAGCATCTTCGAGAGGACCTCGGACTTTTCTATGGAGATAGTACCCACGAGAACGGGCTGGCCCTTCGCGTGGCATTCTTTTATCTGCTCGATCGCGGCAACGAACTTGCCGTGCTCGTTCTTATAAACCTGATCCTGTCTGTCGATACGGATAACGGGCTTGTTGGTCGGGATCTCGATGACGTCGAGGCTGTAGATGCCCCTGAACTCGTTCTCCTCGGTCATAGCTGTACCCGTCATGCCCGAGAGCTTGCTGTACAGACGGAAGAAGTTCTGGAATGTGATAGTCGCGAGGGTCTTGCTCTCGTGCTTTACCTTTACGCCTTCCTTCGCTTCGATAGCCTGATGCAGGCCTTCGTTGAAGCGGCGTCCGAACATCAGACGGCCCGTGAACTCGTCGACGATGACGATCTCGCCGTCCTTGACGACGTACTCGATATCGAGGTGCATACAGCCGTGCGCCTTGATGGCCTGATTGACATGGTGGAGTATGGTGAGGTTGTCTGGATCCATGAGGTTATCTACGCCGAAAAACTTTTCGGCCTTCTTGACGCCGTTGGGCAGCAGGGTAGCGGTCTTTGCCTTCTCGTCGATGATGTAGTCGGCAGTGTAGTCATCCTGCTCTTCCTTTGCGTCCACCTCAACGACCTTGACATAAGTCATTGTCCGTGCCAGCTTGTCAGCCCTTTCATAAAGGTCGGTGGGCTTGTCGCCGCGGCCGGAGATGATAAGAGGGGTTCTCGCTTCATCTATGAGTATGGAGTCCACCTCGTCGACTATGGCGAAGTTCATTTCACGCTGCACCTTGTCGGCCTTGCGTATGCACATATTGTCACGGAGATAGTCGAAACCGTATTCGTTATTGGTGCCGTAGGTTACATCGCAGGCGTAGGCTTCACGGCGCTGGTCGTTCTCCTTGTCGTGTATGATGAGGCCGACTGTGAGCCCGAGGAAACGGTGAACGCGGCCGATCAGTTCACTGTCGCGCTTTGCGAGGTAGTCGTTGACTGTAACGACATGAACGCCTTTGCCGGTCAGTGCGTTGAGGTATGAGGGCAGAGCAGCGACGTAGGTCTTACCTTCACCGGTCTTCATCTCGGCGATACGGCCCTGATGAAGCACGATGCCGCCTATTATCTGTACGGGGTAAGGCTTGATGCCGATAACGCGCCACATGGCTTCTCTGCAAACCGCAAATGCATCCGGCAGGATATCGTCGAGAGTCTCGCCGTTTGCGAGGCGCTCCTTCAGCACTGCGGTCTGACCCTGAAGCTCTTTGTCCGTCATAGCCTGATACATAGGCTCACGGTCGAGGACGGCCTGCTTTGTCCCTTCTATTCGTTTTAATTCCTTTTCGGAGTATGTGCCGAAAAGCTTGCTGAAAAGGCCCATTTGATTATCTCCTTTTGCTTTTTACAGATATACCAATTTATTATACAATATTTTTCCCGTTTTGTCAACTTTTATTTAACGCAGGTTCTCCGATCGGTTTTTCCAGCTTTTTCATCGCTGCGAACTCGCCAAACGCCATAAGAAGTGTGATGACCGTTGTGAGAACATCGGCAACGGGGCCTGCATAAACGACACCCTGTATGCCGTAGAACAGCGGCAGTATAAGCACCAGCGGTATGAAGAAGATTATCTGCCTGGTCAGGGAGAGGATTATACCTTTTATCGGTTTGCCGATAGATGTGAAAAATACCGATGTCACGGGCTGTAAGCTAACCAGCGGCACGAAGAGCAGGAATACCCGGAAGAAGAATTCTCCGAACTCGAAATACTGCTCTGTGCCTTCGCCGAAGAGCGAAAGAATCTGACGCGGCATTATCTGGAAGAAAATGAACGCCACGAATGCCACAGCCATGCTTGCCGCCGATGCCAGCAGGAAAGCTTTTCTGACGCGCGGGTACAGTTTTGCGCCGTAATTGAAACTCTCAATGGGCTGACTGCCTTGTGCGAGACCTATGGAGAACGAGAAAACTATCTGGTTGACCTTCATTATTATGCCCGCGCAGGCCAGTGTCACGGTGCTGCCGTACTCGGACATATCGCCGTAGTCGCGTAGCTGTGTGTTCACGACTATCTGTACTGCCATTATCGCTATCTGATTGAAGAATGAGGCGAGGCCTATCGAGATCATGGTCAGGACGTGCTTCGATGGCAGGAAGTGCTTCTTTTTCAGCTCCGCTGTGCGGAATCGGAAGAACACATACCACAGAACTATGGCTGCGGAGATTATCTGTCCTATTATGGTCGCAGCGGCCGCTCCGCCCATTCCCCAGCCGAATCCGAATACAAACAGCGCGTCGAGCACCGTGTTTATCACAGCGCCGATTATGCTGCACAGCATGGTCATTCCTGGGCTGCCGTCGGCGCGCATCAGATGTCCGCCTCCCGCGGTCAGCAGCAGGAACGGGAAACCGAAGGCCGTTATGCTCACATATTCCTGCGCGTAAGGCATAATGTCGCTGTTTGCGCCGAACAGTATGAGCATGGGATCAAGGAATATAAGCGTTACCGCGGCGAGCACTATGCCGCAGCCTGTCAGCATGGTCACAGCGCCTCCGATGAAGTAGGGCGCCTTATCCTTCTCGCCTCTGCCCAGCGAGAGATTGTAGCAGCTTGCGCCGCCTACGCCGAACAGCAGCGCCAGCGACATACAGAGAGTTGTCAGCGGGAAGGCTATATTCGTGGCGGCGTTGCCGTCGGCGCCTACCGCGTGCCCGATGAAGAGCTGATCGACTATATTGTACAACGCACCCACGAGCATCGCGATTATGCTCGGAATGGCAAATTTCAGCATCAGCCGTCCGACGGGCTCGGTGCCGAGGGGATTGGTTTCTTTTTCCATTTCTTATCTTCCTTTTGTTCTCTTTTCACATTTCTTACTATAATAAAGTATATAGAATTATACCATTCCCGGGGCACTATGTCAAGGAATCGCAGGCTTTTTTTCGATTTTTCTTTACAATTTGGGTAAATTGTGATATAATAAACTACATATCAAACTTTTCTTCGGTGAAAGGAAATAAAGATGAAGCTGATATTCGCGATAGTCAATAACGACGACTCTCATAATGTGGCCACAGCACTGACGCAGGGCGGCTTCTCCGCCACGAAACTGGCGTCTACGGGCGGATTTCTTATGGCAGGCAACACTACGTTCATGATATGCTGTGACAATTCCTCGGTGGACAGCGCCATCGCTGTAATAGCCCAGAATTCCCGCAAACGCAAGCAGTATGTTCCCAACGCCGCCTCCTATGCCGCGAACGAGACTCCCGTGAGCTACCCGGTAGAGGTGAGCGTCGGCGGTGCGACTGTGTTTGTTACCGATATAGAGAGATTTGAAAAGCTGTAATGAAGATATACGGAAAAAAACGCGCGCTTGAAGCCCTGACGAACTTCAGGCGCTCCGGCAGAATGCCGCACGCGCTTCTGCTCTACGGAGCCAGAGGCATCGGCAGACACACTCTCGCGGACTACACTGCTATGCTGTATATGTGCGAAAGGCACGGCAATACCCCCTGCATGGAGTGCAACGAGTGCAGACGCACGGAACGGCATATTCACCCGGACGTACTCTACCCGCTGCAGCAGATAAGCGATACGGGGAAGTATAACGTGGACGGACTCCGGCAGTTCATCATGGACTGCTATATCAAACCCAACGACGGCGATATACGGGTCTGCGTGTTTGAAAAGCTGGATGAGATGCTTCCCCAGCATCAGAACACCCTACTCAAATTTATCGAGGAACCCCTTGATTTCAACCGCTATATATTTATAGCGGAGAAGAAGGCTCCCATATTGCAGACGGTTTTGTCGCGCGTGACGGCCCTTGAAGTGGACGGAGCCGACGGAAATGAATTCGCGGAAGCCCTTGCCGAAAAGGGAATACCGGCAGACCGGGCTGCGGTGCTGTATGAACGCTTCGCCGGCAACATAGGCGCGGCTGTCTCATATACGGAGAGCGGCGAGGAACTGAGCTACGTTACGGCTGCGATGAAGGCTGCCGATGCAATAGCGGCGCGGCGCGAGACCGAGTGCCTTACAGCACTGCTGGCGCTTAAGAACCGCGAAGACCTGTTCGAGACTATCGGAATATTGTCTGACATATTCGCGGCTGCGGCCGGAAAGCGCGGTGGCAGACCGGTCACGGGGGCATACAGGGCGCAGTCGGAAAAGATCGCTAAGGCGCTTTCGCTGAAAACTGTGACCCGCCTGTATGACGAGTCGGTGCGGCTGTACGGAAAATCGACAGCGAACCCGAATGTGCGGCTCTTTGCCGGCGAATGCTGCGGTGCGTTTTTCAGTGCCGTTTACGGATAAAAAAGGAGAAACAAATGACAGAGATAATTGGGATAAGATTCAAGGAGATAGGCAAGGTATATTACTTCTCGCCCGGTAAGGTCAAGGTGGTTCAGGGCGACAAGGTGATAGTAGAGACTGCCCGCGGCGTTGAATGCGGGGAAGTCGTGATACCGAACCGCGAGGTCGAGGACAGCGCCATAGTTGCGCCTCTCAAGCCCATAATCCGCAAGGCAGGTCCCGAGGATATGAAGCGCCTGAAAGAGAATGAGGCAAAAGAAGAAGAAATACTCAGGACGTTCACGAAGAAGATAGCAGAGCACGGGCTCAAGATGAAGCCGATAAATGTGGAGTACACATTTGACGGAAGCAAGATACTGTTTTACTTCTCGGCGGAGAGCCGTGTGGACTTCCGTGAGCTGGTCAAGGATCTTGCCGGTGTGTACAGGACCCGCATCGAGCTGCGTCAGATAGGCGTGCGCGACGAGGCCAAGATGCTCGGAGGTCTCGGTATCTGCGGGCGTCCGTTCTGCTGCTCCAGCTTTCTCGGAGAGTTCCAGCCCGTGTCTATCAAAATGGCCAAGGAGCAGTCGCTGTCGCTTAATCCCACAAAGATTTCCGGCACCTGCGGCAGACTTATGTGCTGCCTGAAATACGAACAGGACAGCTATGATGCCCTGCTCAAGATCACGCCCAAGGTCGGCGCCCTTGTCGAGACCCCCGACGGTCAGGGTCATGTCGAAGAAGCAAACCTCCTCACCGGCGTGCTCAAAGTCAAGCTCAAAAATAATCCCGACGCTCCGCCGGCCGCCTATAAGCGTGAGGATGTCAAACTTCTCCGCGATTCCCGCATAAAGGTCAACCGCGATGAGCTCGCTGCGCTGAAAGACCTGGAGGATTAAAGACGCTCGCACGCACTCGAGTTGCCGCTTGCGCTTGAGTTGCCTCCGGCGGCCAGCCCTTTTGAAAAAGGGCTGGACCCTAAAACAAATCGCTTCGCCTTGCAGATTCGTTCATAAGTACTCCTTTTGTTGGACGCCGGACTGCGAGGCAGATTGTAGCAGACGTATTGACAGCGCGTGTACCGCGCCGCCGCAAAAACAAACTCTCCGCCCATTTCGTGAGCGGAGAGTTTGCCGATTAAGGAAGGATTTATTTGCAAGGCAAAGAGCAGAGTTGTCGTTTTTTACCGCAGCGGCAGTCGGGACGGCGAGAGCTGTAAGGAGTTTTTCAGGTAATGAAAGGCAATGGCAGACGTTGGTTTTGAGGATTTTATATTTCGTTCTGCCGTCCCGCACCCGCGTTGGTTTTCTGTATATTGTATCCCCTTTATTTTGTTCTCTTTCTCTTTCTGTAATTGCATTATATCACAAATTCGCAGAGAATACAACAACAAAGCGGTTACAATCCGTTTACAATGCGGTTACAATTTTCGTGGTATTGGTTACAAATTGTAAAGAAAAAAGCACGGAACCGACGTAAGAAAGCCTTCTGTAAGCCCGTGCTTTTGTGTTTATATAATATGTTTACTTCGCCGCGAAGAAGCTGCTGATATCAAATCCTGTAGGCATCGGTATAGTGAACATATAGATCGTCGCAAGAACAAGTCCGATCACTGCGATGAAAAGAACCACTGTGCGGTTCGGTATGCGCTTGAATATACCGACAATACCGAGCATGAACAGTACTACCGAGTAAATGACATTAACGAGGTTGTAGGCGTCGCCGTTTGAGTTGTCGCGCTGACCCTCTTCAAGAGCCGCTCTCGATTCCTCCAGAAGCTCGTTGGCAGTAACAAAATACTCGCTCATCATACCGGGAACTTCAAACGGGGAGTTCATATCTTCCGTCATGCTGTTGAAAGCGTTGATGAGTATTTCACTGCTGTTCTGTTCGATGAAGTTGTTGAGCTTTTCCTGAATAAGTTCGGCTTCCGCATCCTTCCCGTCGGCTTCTGCGAGTACCTTGTCGAAAGCGTAGTCCATCATGGTGTTCCATGCCATAAGGTCGGACAGATACATCTGCATACCGGCGTTGTATTCCGAGTTGCCTTCGGATGCGAGGTTGTTGCTCTTTGTGTAGTTGGTGGCCTGATTACCGCCATGCAGGGAGCCTATCCATGTAGCCCATGCAGTGAGCAGAGCGGTGATGCCGAGGAATATCGCTACCAGCACCTCGACAGTGTTTTCGCTGAAAAGCGGCTTCTTTTCCTTCTTGGGGACTTCTGTTACCTGGGTTGTTTCTTCTGACATTGTATGATCCTCCTGAATTGTGTTGTTTATGTTTTCCCGTTGTGCGGGTCAATTAACTTTTCTGTTTTGCGACCATTTCTTCGAGCTTCGCAAGGTGTTCACGGACAGCGTCTATTTCAGCCTTTATGTCTGCCGTGCCGTTTTCTTCATGTTCTTCCTTCTTGTTGAACTCGGCTACCTCACTGATAGCGTTGACAACGATGCCGACAACGACATTCATCATTACGAACGAGGATATCAGCACGAACGGTACAAAGTACGCCCACGCATAGCTGAACACTTCCATTACCGGTCTGCTTATTCCCATTGACCAGCTTTCAAGGGTCATTACCTGGAACAGCGTGTACATAGCCTTCGGGATATCACCGAACCATTCGGGGAATGCGGTACCGAACTGTGTGACACCGATTATCGAGAATATGTAGTATATTATCAGCAGAAGAAAAGCCGTCCACGACATTCCCGGTATAGACTTTCCGATAGCGCCGATTATTATCTGAAGCGGTTTCAGAGAGCTTATCATTTTGAAGCCGCGCAGACCTTTCAGCGAGCGGAACACTCTGAATACGCGGAGTATTCTTACGGAGGAGAGCACTGCAAGTCCGGAAAGCACCGATGTGATGATTATTATGAAATCGAACCAGTTCCATGCGCTTCTGAAATAGCCGAGGAATTTGTAAGCGACCATTTTCAGCAGCATTTCGACAATGAAAATACCGAGGCAGATCGTGTCGAGTATGTCCAGCACGCCGCCTATCGATCCCATAATCAGGGGTGATGTCTGCAATCCGAGGATTATCGAGTTGATGACGATAACTACAAGTATCGTATTCTGAAATGCTTTGCTGTCAACAAAATCCTTTAGCTTTGCCATAGCTGTTATCCTGCTTTCTTTAATGCAAGTGTATATGTAATTGTGTTTCGGCAAAATGCCGGATTATCGCCTTACAGCAATCCGTAATTTGTTGATATTTCAGGAATAGCGTTTCAATTTGCTGCAATTTGATTTACAGAAAAATTATAACATATTTTGCCGTGAAAGTCAATACTTTTTATTAAAGAAACCTGCTCCTGTAAAAAGGAGCAGGTTTCTTTGTTTAAGGCTGTTAGTTGTATATGATCTCAGTCTCGCGGTCCGGAGATCTGTAAAAGAAGTACTCATGACCGGCTCTGCAAGGTGAAGCGATTTGTTTCAGGAGCCGGCCGCCGGAGGCAGCATGAGCGCAAGCGGTTTCCTGCTCCCGTTCTCAGACGGTCAGCACACCGGAAGAGCCGATCTTCAGTATCAGTATCTGTTCCTCGCGGCCGTTTTCAGCATTGAGGTACACCAGAATATTCTCTCCGTCTTTGCCGGTGCAGCGGACTTCGTAGCAGAAGATTTCGTTCTTGCCGCCGGAGGGGATAACGCAGAGACGATCGGAGAGCGGCGTCAGGCTGTCCGAAACGAGGGTCATGGCATAGTCGCCGGATATCTTCGGGGGCGGCAGCTCCCTTATCGTGTGGTTGGTGAGATAGCCGCGCATATCGAATGACAATATATCGCCGTTGTCCATAGCAACTCCCACCTTTATCAGGTCGGTGTACATTGTTATGCCGTTCTGGACGGCGGCAAAGTTTATGACGCAGATACCGTTCCTTATCTCATAGTATGAATCCGATACGCTGCGCACTCCGAGGGAAGCGAGGAATTCCTTTGCCCCGGACATAGCTTCGCTTACCGTGATATCCGGCTTGCCGACAGCTCGGTTCCCGAGCATATAGGAGTAGAAGCCGCCCGCTTTTGTTATCGCTATCGTGCGGTCGCCGAGCCCGAAAACGTATGAGGGCATACGGCCTTCTTCTTCGGTTATGAGCTGCGGTTCGGCACCGTTTGTCAGCTTTTTGGCAAGACGAAGGGCTTCTTCCTTACCGATCTTCTTTTCGTTTTTCAGCATCAGCGGTTCCTTCTCCATGATATGATCGGAATAGGGACCGTCGTATATCAGGGTAGGGTAGCTGTTGTCGCTTACCGCAAGATCGTTGAAGCCGCTGGTCACTTCCGCGGGTTCGCCGGCATCAAGCTCTGCGGAGGCGTAGAGCGAATCTGCAAACGTAAACTCGCCGCTGCCTATGCGCTGTTCGATCTTCCACATATTCGAACTCAGGGTCTGGGCGTAGGCGTGGAGCTTTGAGATGTTTTCGCGTTCTTCCGCAGTGAGCCCGCGGCCTTCGGCGCACTTCTCTGCCAGAGATTTCGAGTAGTTGCCGACCTGAGAGAGGAATTTGTATGCGTCACTAAGATCGAGACCGTCCACCGGCAGCCTTGCCAGTGAGCTTTTGGCTGTGGCGGCATCGCTGCTCAGTTTCTCCGACAGGTCGGAGAGCATGGATATGCTGTTGGTATACATACCTTTTCGGAGATTGTTCTTTATGTTGTCGAGCCCGAGCGACAGTTCCTCAACTGCGTGCAGGTAGCTGTTCTCTACGGCTCGTTCGGCGTTCACGGCGCGGCCGTGGTTCATCAGCGCAACAGCGGAGAGGGTCAGCACCGCCGCCAGCGCAAAGGTGATCAGCCTCGCAAACGCCCGTCTTGACATCCTTATATCTGACATTTTTTCGTATTCCTTTCGGCATATTACGGAAATGCACGTCAAACGCGCTTCCGTTGAGATATTTTTGTGCAGGGAACTGTAAAATATACTGCCGCGGCGCTGTTAAAATGTGGATAAACAGAGCATCTGCCGTTTGTCTTTTTGTGTAATTTAATAATAAAAAAGTAGTGACAAGCAGACGAAAATGTGATATAATATAGTATCTATGATTTTCGGGTGATTATATGATATATCTTGACAATTCCGCCACCACCAGACCTTTTGACAGCGTTATAAAAGCGGTCTCGGAGAATATGGCTGGCAACTTCGGCAACGCATCGTCCCTGCACGGGCTTGGCGTCAGCGCCGAAAAGGTTATAAAGGACGCAAAAAAGACACTGCTTTCGAGCCTCAGGCTCGACGGTGAGATAATATTCACCTCCGGAGCCACGGAGAGCAGCAATACCGTATTGTTCGGAGTTCCGAAGGCACATAAGCATGACGGCAGCCGCATAGTCAGCACTTCATTCGAGCATCCCAGCGTCGAAAATCCGCTGAAAAAGCTGGAAGAAGCGGGCTATGAAGTAGTCCGTGTGAAGCCTCCGAAGCGCGATGAACCGCAGGACTTCGAGCAGCGCATAATAGACGCGGTGGACGGAAATACCGTCATGGTCAGCGTGATGTGGGTCAACAACGAGACAGGCTTCATGACCGATATGAGCAGGGTGTATGCCGGCGTCAAGCGGAAAAACCCGAAGACGATAGTTCACTGTGATGCGGTGCAGGGCTTCCTGAAACTGCCGGTGAAGCTCCTGAAAGCAGATCTCATAAGCCTGTCCGCGCATAAGATACACGGTACCAAAGGCATCGGAGCACTGTACGCAGGGAAGGGAATACGTTTCATACCGCTTCTGTACGGCGGCGGTCAGCAAAAAGATCTGCGTTCCGGCACCGAGCCGGTCGATCTGATAGCAGGCTTTGCGGAAGCTGTGCGAAGCTATCCCGACTGCACCGGAAAATACGCTGCACTGAACGACAGGCTCGTGTCCGGACTCTCGGAGCTGGAGAATATCGGCATAAACAGCTATCATAACGCAAAGAACATACTCAATTTCTCTGTCCGCGGCGTGCGCAGCGAGATAATGCTTCACCACCTTGAGGAGCGGGAGATATATGTGTCCAGCGGTTCCGCCTGCTCAAAGGGCAAGACCAGCGGCGTTCTGGCGGAGTTCGGAGTGCCGGACAGAGATGCGGACTGTGCGGTGCGCGTAAGCTTCTCGCCGTTCACGGAGGACAGTGATATTGACGCCCTCATACAGGGCATAAGCGACGGTATACGGAGATTCAGAAGATAAAGAAAAAATTGTTGGGCTGCGTTTTACAGATAAAAAAGAGGAAATCCATTGGAAAACAGAATAAACAGAAAGTCGCTGATATTCCCGATAATCTGCGTTGTCGGTATGCTGATACAGCTATTGCCGAGTACAGTTGACCATGACGCGGTATTTTTTGCCGCCGAGATATGTCTGTGCCTGCCGCTTCTGTCGGTGCTTTTCCTGAAAACAGACATCTCAGAGCTGCTGAAATATCAGATAGTGCTTACAGTCATAACGGTGATAACATACGGATGGTATACGATAACGGTGTTTACGCCGTTGATACTGTTCAGTATCCTGGGACTCGGAATAATCGCACAGATCATAATGATAGCAGCCTGCGCTGTGGTTTACGCCGCGGCGGTAATGCGTCCGGGGAGGGGAAAGCTGCTGAAATGGCTGACTGCGTTCCTTTCGACGCCCACCATATACATAAGCGTAAACATGATGACCGACTGTATAAGATTCCTGAACGAGGGCATCAGCGGGCTCGCATATATAGGATAAATAAAGAACGGAGATATAAAAATGCAGGAAGTAATAATGGCAAAATACGGCGAGATAGCACTGAAAGGGCTTAACAAGAATACCTTTGAAGATCTTCTCGTCCGCAACATTAGACGCAGGCTTAAAAGCTGCGGAGATTTTCATTTCACCCGCAACCAGTCCACAATATATATAACTCCCGAAAACGACTCCGCCGATATGGAAAAAGCGGTGGAGTGGGTCAGCAGGACGTTCGGTGTGGCGGCTGTACAGCGTGCGGCAGTACTGCCCAAGGACTTTGACGAGATAGTGAAGCAGGGTATGCCCTATCTTGCGGACGCGCTCTCCGCTGCAAAGACCTTCAAAGTGGATGCCAAGCGCTCGGACAAGAAGTTCCCTCTGAAAACGCCGGATATACAGCGCGAACTGGGCGCGGCGATACTCGACACGTATCCGCATCTGAAAGTTGACGTTCATGAGCCCGATGTGACGGTGCTCTGCGAGATACGCGACACCAATGCTTATCTGAACGCTCAGCGTATAATCGGCGTGGGCGGCATACCGGTCGGCAGCAGCGGTACGGCTCTTCTGCTCCTTTCCGGCGGTATAGACAGCCCTGTGGCGGCGTATATGATGGCGAAGCGCGGCATAGGCGTGGATGCCATACACTTCCAGAGCCCGCCCTACACCTCGGAGCGCGCACTTATGAAGGTCGAGGAACTCTGCGGCGAGCTGGTGCCTTACTGTGGAGATATCCGCTTCTACATCGTACCGTTCACCGAGATCCAGGAGGCTCTTCGTGACAACTGTCCCGAGGAATATTTCACGGTCATAATGCGAAGACTTATGATAAAGATAACGAACCGGATATGCGCGGAGCACGACTACAGGGCTATAATCACCGGTGAGAGCGTCGGACAGGTGGCGAGCCAGACGATAATGGCGCTGGGCTGTACCGACAAGGTCGCCGAATATCCCGTGTTCAGGCCCGTCATTGGTATGGATAAGAAGGAGATCATAGAGATATCGCGCAGGATAGGCACATTCGAGACCTCTATCCAGCCCTATGAGGACTGCTGCACCGTGTTTACACCCAAACACCCCCGGACCCGTCCCGTGATCGCGGATGTGGAGAAAGCGGAGGCAAGGTTCGACTTCGGGCCGCTTATCGAAAAGGCGATAAAGGAAATAACCGTTAAAGATTTCAAGCTCGGTATGGAGAACGTCTGATCCGGCAGAACAGGCATAATGCGGGCAGAGAGCTGCCCGTAGAAGAAAATAAGCGCGAATTGACAGCGCGGGTACCGCGCTTTGTGAAAATTATATAAAAATTTCGAGGGAATTTATTACAAAGTGGTAACAAAACTTGACAAAACAGCCGAAAATGTAGTACAATTATTAAAAGTGCGCGGACTTACCGCAGCGACAGCCGAAAGCTGCACCGGAGGCCTGATATCCGCGGAGATCACATCGGTGTCCGGCTCATCGGACGTGTTCGGGTACGGAGTATGCACCTACGCCAACGAAGCAAAGATGAAGCTGCTCGGCGTAAAAGCGGAGACTCTTTCAACGGTGGGCGCGGTCTCGGAAGAGACGGCAGTACAGATGGCCGAAGGAGTGAGAAAACTTTCCGGTGCGGATATCGCGGTATCGGTGACCGGCATAGCCGGACCCACAGGCGGCACGCCCGACAAGCCGGTAGGCACAGTGTACATCGGCTGCTCCACGGCAGAGCGCACTTACGCGGTCAGATACCTTTTTACGGGAGAGACTTTCCCGGAGGCAAAGGACAGCCGCGAGGCGGTACGGTCCGAAACGGCGCTGAAAGCGCTGGAAACGATACAGAAAGAGATAACAAAGTAAGGAGACAGGTTTATGTCCGGATATGCAAAGAGACCCCGGCGTCCCAACCCGGCGGTCCACAGCGGGAAGAAATATGATATGCCCGCGGACAAAGAGGACGAAAGCCTTAAAAGCTACGCGAACGCCGGTTACTTCGACGATGACGACGATGATGATGACGATGACGGCGACATACCCGCGGCGCACAGGAAGGCCAGACCCAGAAGCAGAGTTATATATGACGATGACGATGAGTATATGAGCGGAAAGAAGAAAAAAGAAAACATCTTTGTCCGTATGCTCCATGCGATATTTCCGACGAAGGGCGACGGCCTCGGTGAGTCGGTAAGAAAGATAGTGTTCGATGTCGCGGTCGTTGCGTTCGTGATAACCGGCGGCTCGGTGCTGTATCAGGTGATCGACGAGGCAAGGAACGACAAGTTCATAGACCCTATGGTACAGGGCTGGTATGTCGACTTTGCCGATGAGAAAGGCTCCGGCGACACGAAAGCGCAGGAACAGGCTATAAAGGAAAAGATAAAGGGCGAGCTCAAAATGACCGATGAGGACATCGCCAAGGTCGAAGCGGAAAAGCCCGGCATACAGGCAAGCTTCCTGAAACTCTATTCCGAGAACTCCGATGTCGTGGGCTATATACAGCTTGGCGGCAAGGACGACCCCATAGTGAACATCAGTCAGCCGGTGGTAAAGGCCGCAGACAACGATTATTACCTCACGCACACCTATCTTAAGGAAGAAGCCCAGCGCGGCGCCATATTCGCGGATTACCGCAATGTGTTCGAGCCCGGCAGGCTTTCGGCGAATACCACGCTCTACGGCCACAATATGTGGAACGGTGAGACCATGTTCGCAAAGCTGTCGCGTTACTACGAGCCCAACGGCTTCAGCGACCCGGCGGAGTACAAGAATGACCCGCTGCTCTTCTACAAACAGCACCCGACGGTGACATTCAACACCATATATGAGAACGCGGAATGGAAGATCTTCGCCTGCGTGCTGTTCAATACGCAGGAGGAACTGGGTGAAGTGTTCCCCTATCTCAATTACAGGGACTTCCCGAATGAGGCGACCTTCAATCACTTCATTCTTGAGATCATGGACAGAAGCGTACTCTGGACAGACGTTGACCTCACCTACGGTGACGAGATACTGACTCTTTCGACCTGCTACTATCCTTACACCAAGGAAAAAGCCGACACCCGCTGTGCGGTATTCGCGAGACGTGTCCGCGAGGGCGAAAGCACAGAGGTCGATGTTTCCAAAGCACAGCGCAACCCCGACCCGCTGCGTTTCGCCTATGAATATCAGGTAAAGGGCGGCTCATGGGGCGGCAGAAAATGGGACAGCTCTAAGCTGCTCAGCTATAACGGTACGAACGGGTAATACCCGAAACAATATCATCATAAAATTTAAAGGAATGAAAAAGCTATGTCAAGAAGATCAACATTCACAAGGATCGCTGCTCTGACGGCAGCCGCACTGATGGTCATGTCGGCGGCTTCCTGCGGCGACAGCAATGCTCCTGCGCAGAGCGGAGAGACCTCCGATGTGACAGCGGCTCCCGAGGAGTCAACTACACCCGAGGAGTCCACCACCACAGCGACTACCACCACCGCTATCAAGATCACGACCACCACGACCACTACACTTCCGCCTCTGCCGGTAATGGACGAGTATCAGGAATGGGTCGACAAGAACGACGACATCAAGGGCTGGATAAAGGTCGGCGGTACTCCTATCGACTACCCTTGCGTACAGGGTCAGGACAATTCCTACTACCTCGAGCATGACTACGAGAAGAACGAGATAAGGAACGGCGCCTGCTTCATCGACTATCTCTGCGAGTTCACCACCCGTACCAGACCTGCGAACATCATAATCTACGGTCACAACATGAGATCGGGTCCGAGCTTCGCGAAGCTCACCACTTACTGCCCGTGGTACTATTCTGGATATAACCGCTCCGGAACAGGCTTCCAGATCGATCAGTACAAGGAGAACCCGACAATAACCTTCAACACTGTCTGGGAAGAAGGTACATACAAGGTATTCGCGGCTATGTTCGTAAATACTATGGAAGAACACGGCGATGTATTCAGATACTACCGCCAGAGAACGATCACCAGCGAGGGCGAGTTCTACAACTACGTTTCAAAGATACTTGACCGCAGCCAGTTCTATACCGATGTTGACCTTGAGTACGGCGACGAGCTGCTCACACTTTCCACTTGCTACTATCCGCTGGGCAACAATGTTGATACGAGATTTGTCATATTCGCAAGAAGACTGAGAGACGGCGAAAGCGCCGAGGTAGATGTATCCAAGGCAGCCATAAACTATGACCCGCTCTACTTCAAGTACTGGTATCAGGTATACGGCGGCTCGTGGGGCGGCAGAAAGTGGGATACCACCAAGATCAAGGGCTTTGACGAGTATGTGAAGGCTCACCCCGAGGAATTTGAAGACGCAGATACCACTGCGGTCGCTCAGTAATTGACAGCAGGAACGAAAAATAATGCCTGAAAACGAAAAAACAACTAATACACCAAAGCCCACTCCGGTGAAAAAGCGTTCTCCGAAGCGCCGTAAGAAAATGGGACCGGTGGAGTCCTTCCTGAGCGGCATACTGCCGTGGAGGGGCGACTCGGCCGGAGAGGCGGCACGAAAGATAGTGCTTCTAGTCTCCACGATAGTACTTTTCACAGCGGGCTTCATAATGCTGAATTTCTATGTGTTCCGTGACCAGCAGAACACGCAGGAAGTGCAGAGCTATGTTGAACAGAAGGTCAGCAACCCGACAGACGACCGTATTACAGTGCTCATGACTGACAAAGACGACGATGACAGCACTCCGGGCGACACACAGCAGCAGGTAGAGATTCTTGCCGATTATCTGCCGTTCTACGAGACCAACAATGATTTTGTAGGCTGGATAGAGATGTATCCTTATATCCAGATGCCCGTGGTACAGACCGATAATAACGACTATTATCTGCACCATACCTTTGAGAAGGGTCCCAATGACAACGGCACGATCTTTGCCGATTATCAGGGTAAGATCACAGCCACCGAAAGACCCGGCAACATACTTCTGTACGGACATAACCTTATCACCAACAACTACTTCCAGCCTCTTTCGCATTTCCGCAAGGAAGGTATGGAGTTCCTTCAGAAAAACTACGTCATAGAGTTCGATACTCTCTATGACCGCAACAAATACTTCATCTTCTCGATATTCCTTACGAATACCAACGAGCAGCACGGCGAAGTGTTCGATTACTGGAACACCGTCAACTTCCGCAGCAAGAGCGAATTTGACAGCTATGTTGCCGAATGTCTTGACCGCAGCTACTTCTATACGGGCATCGATCTTGAATACGGCGATGAGCTTATAACGCTCTCGACCTGTGACTTCTCGATGTTCAATGATATGAGGCTCGTTGTAATGGGCCGCAAGGTGCGTCCGGGCGAAGATCCGACCCTCGATGTGACGAAGTTCATCGACAACACGGGCTTCGATGCCGAGGGCAATGTAAAGCGCAAGATGTTCGATGCGTACTATAAGAGCTATGCCACCGAGTGGGCAGGCAGAAAATGGGACGCGAAGTATATCAAGGACTTTGCGGGCTGAATGAAGAGAGAATGACAGTTTAAGGGGGTGACCGCGTGGAAAAGGGCTCGATGGTGAAGATAATCATATCACTTGCCATAATCAGCCTGTATGTGTTTCTTTTCGGAATAATGCAGACCGTTGACAGCATAGATCAGAGCATTGAGGAAGCCGTCGGCACCACTGCGGCGCCCCGGATGGCCGCTCCTGCGGTAACCACAGGCGTTGACGAAAACGGGCGCGCAGTATACACCTATGCCACCGATCTTGTGGTAGTGAATGCCCGCAAGCCCGGCCTTGCAGATTATTCCCGCACGGAAACGGCGCTTCTTATACTTCCGGAGGATGCGGGAACGGTCACCACTACACCCGCCGAGACTACGGCCCCTGCGGATTTTGTGTTTGCAAGCGAGGATCTCGATTATACCGTGCCTGTCACAACGACTACCGAAGCGACCACAACAGCTGATACGACGACTTCTGCTGAAACGACAACTACTCTGCCGGAGACAAGTGTTACCTACACAAGCGAAGTCACAACGGCATCGACTACTGCGGGAGAACCGCTGATCGAGGAACCCGAGGACGATGAGGAAGACGAGGAAGACATTTCTGAAGATACCGAAGTTCCCGAGGATGACCCGGACATTGCGGACTTCACCGATGAGCAGGACGTAACTTATGTTACAACTACAGAGGAGACTACTCCCGAGGAACTGGACGATCCCGATGATACGACAACTGCTGCGGTGACCACAGTTGCAGAGACTACCACAACTGCCCCGGAAGAAAATCCCTATGCCGGAAACGATGAAATGTTCACCGTCAACGCGGGCGGTGTCATAATGACGGATACGGCAGTAAATGTAGTGGCGACGGCTGTAATGGCAGAGATAGGCGACGGCTTCCACGAGGAAGCAATAAAAGCGCAGGCTATCGCGGCCTACACTTACATAAAGATGTATTCGATCAACAACGAGCGCGCCTATATAGCACGGCGTACTCCCAGCGAAAAGCTGATAAACCTTGTCAAGCAGGTCATAGGCAAGGCAGTGTACTACAACGGCGAACTGATACAGGCGGTCTACACTGCGTCCACTGCGGGCAGGACGGCCTCGTCAAAGACGGTATGGGGTGTCGATTACCCGTATCTCCAGAGCATAGACACGGCATTCATCGACGAGGAATATGATATCAATTACGGCAGGAAACCCACCTTTACTTCTGAAGAGATAAAGAATTATGTGAAGAAAGCCACGGGCATAGTCCTTTCGGGCGACCCGTCGGAGTGGATTAAAATTGATTCATACGTTGACGGCATTTATGTCGGTCAGATGACCATAGGCGGTCAGCAGACCTTCAACAACGGCACCCGCGACGTCCGCATCACAGGCCGCATATTCCGTGAGACTATCATGGACTATGATATCCGCTCGGCGTGCTTCGATATAGTCTATGACCCGTCCACCGACCAGTTTACTATCACAACTTACGGCTACGGACACTGCGTGGGCTTCAGCCAGCATGGCGCCAATATCCTCGCGACCTATTTCGGCTATAATTACGAACAGATACTTAAGTTCTATTATCAGGGAACCGAGATAAGGTAAAGAGGTCGCTGACGCTCGAGATTAGTCGCTGATGCTCGAGCCCAGGGGAACCCTTTTGTGAACAAAAGGGTTCCCCCGGACCCCCTCCCAAAAAACTTAAACCACTTCGTTATTAAATTAAAAAGAAATCTGCTCCTTTTGGCAGTCAAAGGGAGCAGATATTTTTTGTTTTATAGCGACTGCGCCGAAGCGATTGGTCTATCCCGCGGGAGGTCGGGGTGAGGGGCATCCTTCTTTTTTGCAGACTCTTAATGATTGAATTTGATGATCTCGTCGAAGCCCTGGCTCTTTGTGCGGCTGTAGATCTTGTCGCATTTCCTGGGGTTCGGGACGAGCACGAGAGTGACGTCGCTGTCGGCTTCAAGCTCCGCAGACTTTGCTATCGCGCCGAGGATATCTTCTTCCTTGTAGAGCACAGCAGTCTTTTTGCGTGTGGCGCCGAGTGACGAGCCGTTCTCCGATACGATGGAGAAAATGCGCTCAAAGCCTATGGAGAAACCGACCGCCGGGATATTCTCGCCTGTGAAGCGTCCTATAAGGCCGTCATACCTGCCGCCGCCGGCTACCGTGCCGCCGAATTCCTCGCTGGCCACCTCAAATACCGTGCCGGTATAGTAGCCCTGTCCGCGTACCAGCGACGGGTCATAAACTACCGAGTAATCGGGCGACAGCTTGTCGGAAGTCTCTATGATAGTACGCAGATCCGTCAATGCTTCCGCAGCTTCGCCGGTGCAGTACTCTGCCATATCGTCGAGGGTTATGCTGTTCTTGTTCAGCAGTTCCGCAAGTGCGGTTATGGCGCTTTCCGGCATCTGTTTATCGCGCAGTTCTGCGGCAACGCCGTCGGCGCCTATCTTGTCGAGTTTGTCAAACGTCACGGACACAGTGTCCAGCGCGTCCTCCGGGAATCCCATAGTCTTCAGCGATGCGCGCAGTATGCGGCGGTCATTGACACGGATAAAGAACTTTCCTATCCCGAGTTTTGAGAGCGCCTTCGCTGTAACGGAGATCAGCTCTATCTCACAGCACATCGAGTCTGAACCGAGAATGTCAATATCGCACTGAACAAATTCGCGCAATCTGCCGCGCTGGGGTCTTTCGGCTCGGTACACCTTGTCGATCTGTATGCACTTGAACGGATTCGGGAGGCTGTTCCTGTTGTTGGCGTAGTATCTCGACAGCGGCAGTGTAAGATCATAGCGCAGTCCGAGGTCGCAGAGCTCCTTTTCGTCTATGGGAGTCTTTTCAAGCGCTTCTGTCAGCTTCTCGCCGCGTTTGAGTATCTTGAATATCAGGTTGAGATTATCGCCGCCGTCGCTCTTGTCTAGGTTCTCGGCACTCTCGACCGCGGGAGTATATATGCGGGTAAAGCCGCAGGCCGTGTATGTTTCAAGTATGGTGCGTGTAAGTCTGTCACGCAGTGCGGCGGCATCGGGCAGATATTCCTGCATACCCTTCTGAGGTTTTATGTTCAATTCTTGTGTCCTCGTCTTTCTTTTGTTTTATTTCATATCTTTTTCTGCATGAGCGAAGCCCACGGTTCCGTATATATTGCCGGATAAATCGAAAAACGGCATCCGGAGTTTTCCGGAGCGCTTCTGTCTGAGTGTGGTCCGGACCTCGGTATCCGGAAACAGAATGTCCGTGTGAGCTCCTTATATATACATACATATTAATTATAACATTCCCGCGCTTTTTCGTCAATCGGTTTTTTATTGTTGCAATAGCACAATTTTTACTGCCGTTTCTTCTTCCTTTATCGTTATTTTGCGGTTTATAAAGGAATTTTGAAAAAAATCCGCAAACTCTATTGACAAATCGGTTTTCCCGTGATAAAATATCATAGTATTAAAGAGAAAATCAAATATCCAAGGGTAAACCAATTTATGGAGAAGTCGCGTAGTTGGTCGAGCGCGCGCGATTGGAAATCGCGTAACCGTCAAAAGCGGTTCGAGGGTTCGAATCCCTCCTTCTCCGCCATTAATGTGGTATCCACATCGTTGAACCGTCTGCTGCTTTCCGGCAGCGGACGAATTTCTATCTTGCAGCCTTCAGTCACATCAGGTGAAAGGAAGTTTGCGAATGTCTGCTTTGTAAATTTGCAGACATTACATAAATGTCAGTCACCTAAAGCGGCGGACAGTTAAATAATAATTTAATGCCGTGTGGAATTTTTATTCTGTGCGGTATATTTTATATATGACCTTTATGAGATGTAACCGGAGGATAATATGACTAAAGTAAATAAGATAATTTCTGCGCTGACCGCTCTTGCGGCTTCGGCAATGCTGACAGTCTCTGCGGGAGCCGCGCTCACGGAAGTTCCCTCCCCGTCTGAATACCTTAATTCCGACAGCGAGACATGGCAGTTCGTGCTTCCCGAAAAGCATAACAGCTATGCAGTGGGTCTCACGAAAATGGACCTCATCGTAACGTTCGACGGCGACAGTGCGGAGTACAACAAGGAAAAGACCGACGGCTACTATGATAATGAGGCCGCCAAGCCCTTCGCGGATTTCGAGGGCTATCTCGGCATAGGCGCCAGCGTGAAGATCGGAGACAGGGAGGATAACTGGTTCTCGTTTTCCTACAAATCCCTCAATTCGCTCGGCACCGGCGATTATGTTGATATAAAGAAGCTCAATGACAATACCTACCTGTTCAGCTGTACCTTATCAAATGTCGAGGTACTCCCTACGGATCGCGATATACAGCTCTGCTTTAAAGAATGGGCCAATAAATCCGATTACTATAAACTTACGGTTCACGAATTCTACGCTTATGGTCCCGACGGTTCGGTAGCAATTTACTCCGACGGTTCCGGCAACGCGGAATTCGGCACACATGAGGCATTTGACCCCACTTCCTACGGCGGAGCTCCCGCAGAGACGACCACGGCAGCCGAAACAACAACGGCGGCTCCCGAAACCACCGCATCTTCCGAAGCAGCTGAAACCACAGATGCCGTGACTGCCACAGAGGCCGCGGCGACGACCGGAGCAGCCACTACAAAAAGCGGTACCGTGCAGAGCGCGAGCACTGCGGATTACGGTTCGAGAGACTCCTCGCTGCTGATCGTCGGCATCGTCGCGGGTGTCCTGATAATAGGTGTATTAGTGGGAATAATAGTATTTGCGGCAAAAAGAAAGAAGCAGTAAAGAAAAGGACACGTCGGAAGTGAAGGCTTCCGCGGGAAAGGCGGTCAGTTATGACTATCGAAAATGTTATCGCGGCACTTAACCCCGCAACAGGCACCGAGCTCCCGATATGGCTCTTTATAGTTTCCGGTGTGGTGCTGGTCGGCTGTATCGTAGGCGCGATAGTGTCGAAGCAGATGAAAAACAAAAATTCCAAGAAGAACGGCAGAAAAAGAAAATGATATTTAAGCGCCTGTCAGTATGAACAGGCGCTTTTGTTTTATGATACGGAGAAATGAAATGAAGAAACTGCTGGGATATCTGAAAAAAGGATACCTGAAAGAAACCATACTCAGCCCGCTGTTCAAGTGCATTGAAGCTGTGCTGGAGCTGTTCGTCCCGCTTGTTGTGGCATATATGATAGACGAGGGCATACAGTACGGAGACACGGAAACGGTAGTCCGCTCCTGTATACTGCTGGTGGGCCTCGGTGTTGCGGGTCTGGCATTTTCGATAACTGCTCAGTATTTCGCTGCCAGAGCTGCGACCGGGTTTGCGCGTACAGTCGGAAACGCTCTTTTCGCTCATATACAGGGCCTTTCCTACACAGACATTGACGAAATGGGAACATCTACCCTCATGACCCGCATGACCGGTGATCTGAGTCAGGTGCAGACCGGTGTGAATATGACGCTGCGACTGCTGCTGCGTTCGCCGTTCATCGTGTTCGGCGCCATGATCATGGCGTTCACGATAGATGTACCCTCGGCGCTGATATTTGCTCTTGCCATACCGGTGCTGTCTGTGGTGGTATTCGGCATAATGCTGGCTGGAATGAAACTCTACGGAAAGGTACGAGCCGGACTGGACAAGCTGCTCCGCCGCACCCGTGAGAACCTGAACGGCTCCCGCGTTATACGCGCATTTTGTATGGAAGACAGCGAGATCGGGGCATTCCGGGCAGACAATGACACACTTACCCGCGACCAGCTCATTTCGGGTCGTATATCTGCATTGATGAACCCCCTCACCTTCGTGCTCATAAACCTTGCTATCGTCATTCTGATACATCAGGGAGCCCTTCGTGTTGAGGAAGGCATACTCACCCAGGGTGCTGTTATAGCGCTGTACAACTATATGTCGCAGATACTCGTCGAGCTCATAAAGCTGGCAAATCTCATAATCACCATAACCAAGGCTGCCGCCTGCGGCAAACGCATACAGGCAGTGCTGGACGGCGGAGAAGGCATGAAGGAGGGCACACGCTCCGAGGGTGAGCCCGGAGCGCAGTATGCCGTGGAGTTCCGCCATGCAGATCTGCGCTACAAGAGTGCCTCGGAAAACTCGCTTACAAACATAGACTTCACCGTGAAGCACGGCGAGGTCATAGGCATCATCGGCGGCACAGGCTCCGGTAAGACTTCGCTGGTCGATCTGATACCGCGTTTCTATGATGTGACGGGCGGTGCGGTACTTGTTGACGGTGTTGATGTGCGCGAGTACACGACCGAAGCCCTGCGCTCAAAGATAGGTATAGTTCCCCAGCGCGCTGTGCTGTTCAGCGGGACTGTCCGCGACAATATGCTCTGGCGTGCGCCTGAGGCTTCCGACGATGAAATAATGCACGCCATTGACATAGCGCAGGCGCGCGAGGTCATCGAAAAGAAAGAAGGCGGGCTTGACGCGCAGGTCGGGCAGGGAGGAAAGAACTTCTCGGGCGGTCAGCGACAGCGTCTGACCATAGCCCGCGCACTTGTGGGTTCGCCGGAGATAGTCATACTGGACGACAGCGCTTCGGCACTGGACTTCGCTACGGACGCGGCGCTCCGCAAGGCTCTGCGCACCCTCGAAAATACGACGGTCTTCATAGTGTCTCAGCGGACGAGTTCTATAATGCACGCGGACAAGATAATCGTTCTCGACGACGGGCATCCCGCCGGGATCGGAACACACGACGAGCTCCTCGAAAGCTGTGACGTTTACCGTGAGATCTACGACTCGCAGTTCAGAAAGGAGGGCAGGGCGGTATGAAGAACAAAGGGACTCTGCGCAGAGTAATGCGCTATATAAAGCGCTATATGCCTCTCATCGTGCTTTCCACCCTGCTGGCGGCTCTTTCGGTGGCCGGTACGCTCTCGATACCGATAATCATAGGAAACGCGATAGATTTTCTCGTTCCGCCCGACGGAAGCCACAGTCTCCGCTGGAACGACATAATCGGCTGTCTGCTCACGGCGGGCATAATAGCAGGCATAACGGCGCTGCTGCAATGGCTGATGAACGTCATAAACAACCGCATCGCATTCAATGTGGTGCGTGACATACGAAACGACGCTTTTGAGCATATTGAAAAGCTCCCCTTCTCGTACCTCGACACTGTAAGCACCGGCGACATCGTGAGCCGCGTGATAACGGATGCCGATCAGTTCGCAGACGGACTGCTGCTCGGTTTCTCGCAGCTTTTTACAGGCGTGGTGACCATACTCGGAACGCTGGTATTCATGCTGACACTCGACCCGCTGATAACGCTGGTCGTCGTTGTGCTTACGCCTGTTTCGCTGTTCGCCGCCAGACGTATAGCCAACGGCACTTACAGTATGTTCAAAAAGCGTTCGGAAACCCTCGGTGAACAGACTGCCTACATTGATGAGATCATCGGCAATCAGAAAACAGTCAAGGCCTTCTGCCGGGAGGACGAGTCGATAGAGAAGTTCGCGGAGATAAACTCACGGCTCGAAAAGTATTCTCTCAAAGCAACATTCTGGTCGTCGCTGACAAACCCGGTAACACGTTTCGTGAACGCCCTCGTTTATGCGGCGGTCGGAGTATTCGGAGCGATATCCGCCATAAACGGCGGAATAACCGTCGGAGCGCTGTCCTGCTTCTTAAGCTACGCAAACCAGTATACCAAGCCGTTCAACGAGATCTCCGGCGTGGTGACCGAGCTCCAGAACGCTCTCGCCTGTGCGGGCAGACTGTTCGCGCTTATCGAAGCAGAGCCGCAGGTTCCCGAGCCGGAAAACGCAGTCGCCCTCACAGATGTGCGCGGCAGTATCACGGCTCGTGATGTGAGCTTCTCATATACTCCGGACAGAAAACTCATCGAGCATCTTGAGCTCGACATAAAGCCCGGTCAGAAAGTGGCGATCGTAGGTCCCACGGGCTGCGGCAAGACTACGTTCATAAACCTGCTTATGCGCTTCTACGATGTGACAGGCGGTACCATAAGCGCCGACGGTCACGATATACGCGGGGTGACACGCAGGAGCCTGCGCAGTTCCTTCGGAATGGTACTTCAGGATACGATACTGATATCCGGAACGATCCGCGACAATATCAGAATGGGAAAGCCCGACGCAACGGACGAGGAGATCATAGCCGCTGCGAAAGCCTCCCATGCTCACAGCTTCATCAAGCGCCTGCCCGACAAGTACGATACCGTCATCGGTGAGGACGGAGGCAGTCTTTCACAGGGGCAGAAGCAGCTGCTCTGCATTTCGAGAATAATGCTTTGCCTGCCGCCTATGCTCATACTGGATGAAGCAACATCGTCCATAGACACGAGAACCGAGCTGAAGATCCAGGATGCTTTTACAAAGCTGATGAAAGGCAGGACCAGCTTCATAGTTGCGCACCGCCTGTCTACGATACGCGACGCCGACCTGATACTCGTTATGAATAACGGCAGCATCATCGAAAAGGGAAGACACGAAGAACTGCTTGAAAAGGGCGGCTTTTATGCAAACCTTTATAACAGTCAGTTTGCTGAGTGAGCCTCGGTGAAGAAGGCGGCAGGGAAGAGAAAAATCACTCTCACCCTTTTCCGTAAATTCGCACCGCTTTGCCTTGCTGCCCGCTATATAGTGCCATTGTCCATAAAAATACACTGAAAGCATAAAAATATCTGCTCCCTTTGACTATCAAAAGGAGCAGATTTCTTTTTAATTTAATAACGAAGTGGTTTAAGTTTTTTGGGAGGGGGTCCGGGGGAACCCTTTTGTTCACAAAAGGGTTCCCCCGGGCTCGAGCGGCAGCGACCTCTCAAGCGTCAGCGACTACTGCATGAAACTAACGTCGGCTCGCCGGCTCGAGCGGCAGGGCAGGCTTACAGCGGGAGATCCATATCCTCGGAAGAGAGGGAGAAAGTCTTGCCGGTATCCTCATCGAAGGAGACGGAGAAGCTGAAGGAGCCGTCTCTGTAGATATACATGAAGCCGTAATCGTCGGCGGGTTCTCCGAGCACTGCCTTGTAATCTTCGGCGGTGCTCTCGGTGTTCAGGCCGGTTACTGTGGCTGCGTCGGTGCCGGGGTTTTCGACTGTGGTAAATCCGATATCGCAGATAAGGCCGAATTGCGTTACTGCAAGGTAGATGCCGTCATAAGTGAAGTGCTCTATCTCACCGGCGCCGGGAATGCAGGGCTGAGCCTTGTATGAGGGCTTGCTCTGATCGCCGAGCTTCGGGATAACATCGTCAGCCTTGTCGCCTATGTTGAAAGTCACACCTCTGTACACGAAAGCGCACTTGTCCTTGATAGAATCACCGACGGGTGCTGCCGGAGCGGTATCTTTCTCCGATGCTTCCGTAGTATCGGCTGCCGCAGTATCTGCGGCGGTCGTGTCAGCAGGAGCTTCCGTTGTATCTGCTGCGGGAGCCTCTGTGGTGGCCGCTGTGGTGGTCGTAGCGAGTGCGAGAGTACCGGTCGCGGATTCTTTCTGTCCGTTTGCGCAGCCTGCCGTGCAGATCACACATACAGCTGCTGTGATAATAGATAAAATTCTTTTCTTCATAACTTTTACCTCCGTTTAATTATATATAGGCAATACCGTATGAAGCCGGTCGGCTCATACTGATACACTACCTGCATTGTATGCCTTACCGCCTGTCACCACCGTGATAGAGCAGCTGCCTGAAAGCCCGGCCTTCTTGTCAATGAACATCGAGAAGCCTTTCGTGCCGGTGCCGCCGAGAAGCTCGGTCTCATATATCGGAAACGCCTCGAAAACGCGTTTCCCGGTGCTGGTGCCGAATATGACGTATATTCTGCCGCTGCCGGTCTCCGCGTCCTCCGGGAGACTGCCATACAGCCTGAAGGCATAGCCCTCGTCGCTGAACACAGCCTTTGCTTCACTGTCTGCGGGTATCGCTGCGGGGTCTGAGTCCGTTCTTTCCGGAGCGAACATATAGGGCGCAGTGGCTATTACATTTTTCAGATTGCGCTCGACGATCTCATAAACGAAGTCCTTGTCTGCGAATGAGCCCGAAACATCGGGGCGGTTGGTGCGGACAAAATTCGCGCTTGCGTAGTTGTCTATCATAAAGGGCAGCAGGGCTCGTCCGAATGAATCCCGCACCATATACAGGCTCTTGTTCGGAGCTTTGTTCAGGTTCTGGGTCGTGATATTCATGTCGTTTTCTTCCTTGTCGCTCATGAATATCGCAAGTTGTGCCGCGGTATCGCGGACGCCTGCCGGGTTCGTGAACCGGAACAGGGAGTAGGTGATATCGAACTCATACTGCCAGTCCATATAGCCGCCTGCCGGATAGAGCAGCTTGTCGAGGTCGGCGCGCCATATCTGTTCGTATTTGTAGGTCGCGTTCTCATAGGTGTTGTGCGGCCTGCCGAGGGAGTTCATTATCTCGTTGTAGCCGATTATCGCTCCGAGGTTGTTCCAGTGGGAATCACGGGCGTGATAGATGCCCTTGTCCTTGTTCTCCGTCATCACTTTCAGCATATCTGTATAGTTGATGCCGTACTCGGTGAGCTTCGCGGAGAGCCTTGTCAGATTATTCTCATCGGCCTTCTTATAACAAGCCGGCATATACTCACCATAGACCGATGCCTTGTTCGGCATGGGCACGAACGTAAATCTGCCGCCGTCAGCAGTCACTTTCTCTTCAAGCAGCGATAATGTGACCGCAGTGGCGTTCAGCTGGCTTCCGGACATGGCATTGGTGTCCATGTAGTCGAACTTCTCACTGTCGTAAAACAGCCAGCCGCCGTTGCTGATAACGTTCGAGGACGCAGTGCTGAGCACCTCGCCCTTTATGAGATTTGCCGCGGAAAGAAGCTCCGGGCGCATAGGAATGCGGTCATTGAACCACGACTCGAACTGTGTGGAAAAGTCGGTGTTCACACCGTTCTCGTCGATGAAGGCGGGCATCTCGGTGAGAGATTTCTTCTCTATTTCGGCGTTGGGCTGTACGAAGGGCATCATAGCCGCCGGAAGCGCGCAGGCAGCGAAAAAAAGTACCGAATAAGCTATCTTGAATCCTTTTCTCATGATACATCGCCTCCCTTAAAACCTGAAATAGATAAACGGGTTGTACGCGCTGGAAACAAGGGACAGTACACAGAGCGCGAAAATCACGATCGAGCCGGCATAGGCCGCGTAGCTATAGAGTTCCTTTTTGTTAGTTGCGGATATCTTGTCCCGTATCACGCGGCATACAGGCGTTGAGAGGATCAGCGCGAACACGAATGAGATGATGACAAGCACCGACAGCGTGGACATTATCGTTGCGTTGGCAGCGGCATCTCCCGCAGCACCGGTGAACATATTCGCTATAAGACCGAAACCCTGTCCGAGCGTATCCGCCCTGAACAGCACGAACGCCAGCACCACAACCAGCAGGGTATATATATGGCCGACAGGCCGGAACCATTTCTTTTTGGTCGGCACTATCTGATAAGTTTCAAGCATCTGGCAGAGCCCGTGTATCATGCCCCACACTATGAATGTGAAGTTAGCACCGTGCCAGAGTCCGGTCAGGAAGAAAACGATCAGTTTGTTTATCGTCGTTCTCACATTGCCTTTGCGGTTGCCGCCGAGGGGTATGTAGACATACTGCTTGAACCATGTCGAGAGCGAAATGTGCCAGCGTCTCCAGAAGTCCTGTATACTGGACGCAACGAACGGATAGTTGAAGTTTTCCAGGAAATCGAAGCCGAACATACAGCCGAGGCCTATCGCCATATCACTGTAACCCGAGAAATCGAAGAATATCTGGAGGGTATAGCATATTGCGCCCGCCCAGGCGGGGAGAGCGCCTACCTGCTCTGGCGCAAAGCCGAACACCGTGTCTGCCACGAAGCCCATCTGATTGGCTATCAGTACTTTCTTTCCGAGGCCGAGTATGAAGCGGTGGATGCCCCTGCTCACTCTGTCAGCGGTGAATTCGCGGTGCCTGAGCTGTTTGGATATATCTTCATATCTTACGATAGGACCCGCAATCAGCTGCGGGAAGAACGAGATGTAAAGAAGCACAAGGAACAGGTTCCGCTGCACGCTTTTCTTGTCTCTGTAAACGTCTATGACGTAGCTTAAACCCTGGAAGGTAAAAAACGAAATTCCTATAGGCAGTCTGATATCCGGTACAGGTACAGCAAGACCCGTTATCGCGTTGAAGGTCTCCGCGAAAAAACCGGTGTATTTATATGCGAAGAGAAGTCCGATATTGACAATGACTGCGAGAAATACAGCGAGTTTCGCGTGTTTTTCTCCTGCTGCGGCAATGCCGAAGAAATAGTTGAACACTATGGAGATCAGCATTATTATGACCGCAATGGGCTCACCGAATGCATAGAAAACTATGCTTGCTGCGGCAAGTATGATGTTGCGGGCGGTATCGTTCCTGATGAGGGCGTACAGAATGAACGTCACCGGCAGGAACATAAACAGGAATACCACAGAACTGAATGTCAAAAGAACCGCTCCTCTTTATATAATTTTCTGATTGTATATTTTATCACATGGAGTGTGTTATTTCAAGCTGTTTCACACGGTTTCGGAGAAATAGACAAAAAAGCCTTAACATCATACTGCTTATATAGGAATATCAACTTACTGAAAACATATGATACAAAACCGGAACTGTTCTGCCCGGAAAAGGAGCGGTCAGCTATTGGCATCGTGCCAAAGGGGGCGGCCATCCCGGAAGGCAGACAGTGGAAGAAAATGGCCTTCATGTCTGCTTCGGGAATGGGGTCCATATTCCCCGTTTAGCCTGTTTCAGCCGGCTCTCAGTGCCAGCTTACGCTGTTATCGCCGACGGTGAGGACATAGACGTCGCAGAACTGTGCACACCAGCCCATGGCATCGTCCCAGTGTTCGGACGTGACTCCCATATAGGCATCTGCGATGATATCGGTTATATCACCGGTGTCCGAGGCTATTGCATAGCCGTAGACCTTCGAGCCGTCCTGCGTCACGATATATACTTCGGAACCGAAAGGGATCACGTCGGGGTCAACGCCCACTGAACCGATCACGAGCGGTCTTCCGCTGTATGTTCCGCTGCCCTCCGGGGCGGTGTAGGATGTAACTTTGCCGCTTAATTTGTATGCATACTCGGTAGGTATGCCGTTTTTGAGCGTATAGTTTCCCTCCCGTTTGCTGTATGGTGTCTGTAACGCTGTCCCGCGCGCTATCACTTCGGTAACGGGCTCGGTCTTTTCCGACGCGGTCACTCTTTCATCAACTTTTCTGCCGTCCACGAATTTATCCTGTACTGTTATTGTCAGGCTGCCGTCTATGCCCGCAGTGCGGACTTCGCTGTCGCCCATTTTCATCAGCGGAGTTTCCGTGAATTCCGTTGTGTACGGCAGCACGATCGTTTTCGTGCGGTCACGGTATTCAACACGGCTTACCGCTATCTCCATATTTTCACTTACCAGCGTGTCCGGCGGCATATTTATTTCGTCGTCCCCGTCCAGTACGATATCCTCGCGGGCGAGAAGCTCTCCGACCGTAGTATCTTCAGTCCATACCGTGAAGCTCCTGCCGTCCGCAGTGATGTATACGCTCATACCGGCGGGTTCTTCGCTCTCCGCGAAGCTCCTTGCCGTTCCGAGTATCATTGCCGCGATCAGCACAAGCACCGGCATAAACACACTCACTGCGGCTGGCAGAGCTCTGCCGCTTTTACTGCATATCTTCAGCAGCATACTTATCTCCCCTTTCGCCGAATATTGCTGACCGACCTGATATCGACCCTATCATCATTATTGCCTTATGTCGCAGATTATAACCGTTTGTTTTGTGAATGTCAAATAAATTTTGCAGTCAGAATTGTGCAAAACTAACAAAACTGAAATGGGCCTGTTTTGTCCGGAGCCTTATAAACAGCGGAATTGAGGGTAAAAATATACATATAGTATATAAAATATGACATAATCAACAAAATGATGTAAAAGCGAAAAATATGTCGGATAATAAGAAAAAACCGCTTCGCAGCAGCAAGGCGGCTTTCATTATTCCAATATGCAGTCCAGCAGTTCTTCGGGTTCACTGCCGTTAGGGATTATCGGTACCCCAAGTATTTCTTCGGCTTCGGTAAGCGTCATGTCGTCGAGGAATATGTCCTCGTCTGCTTTGAGCATTGCTTTCGGTATGAGCACACGGCTTCCGAGTTCGGCTTTGTGCGGCAGAAGCTGGTCTGTCAGATCGCGGCCGGTGGTAAGTCCCGCAACGGTCACGGTCTCGCCGAAGAACCGGTTCTTTATGGTGAACACGCGGATGTCCGCATTGGGGAATTTGACACGGACCTTCCCGGCAAGAAGCTCCATAAGCGGCGCGGCAAGAACTCCTGTGGCTATGGAGAGGTGTATCGGCCGGTCACTGCCCTCGGTATCGGCAAGAGCTTCCTCGAAGCCGTCACGCATATATGACCACATTCCGACGCCGTTCTCATACTGATCGTAGCTGCCGTAGTATTCGCCGGGAGGCAGTTCCCGGCCTGCCGTGATGAAGAGCTCGTCGGCAGGGTAGACGACGCGTTCACCGTATCTGGCGAGCATCTTTTCCCCGAAGCTCTCGATTATATCCACAGCCTCGGCTGCAGACTGCCTGTTATGCAGTTCGATCTGCGGCAGGCCTTCGCGGAACCGTGTGGCTCCGAACGGCACGGCGGCTATGCTCTGGACGGCAGGATACAGCGCCAGCAGATCGGTCAGTGTTCGTTTCAGCTCCTCGCCGTCATTCCAGCCGCGGCACAGCACGATCTGGCAGTTCATCACGATGCCGCCGTCTGCCATTTGTTTAAGATAGCGCAGCACGTCCCCCGCAAAGCGGTTGCAGAGCATCTTTTTTCGCAGTTCGGGATTAGTGGTGTGTACAGACACATTGACGTTGAGCTTCATTTTTATTATGCGCTCGATGTCGCTGTCGGTCATATTTGTGAGTGTGATGTAGCTGCCCTGTAAAAATGACAGGCGGCTGTCGTCGTCCTTGAAATACAGTGTTTCGCGCATACCGGGCGGAAGCTGGTCGATGAAGCAGAAAACGCACTTGTTGCGGCATGAATGTTTCTTGTCCATAAGGTAGGTCTCGAAGTTCAGCCCTATGTCATCGTAGTCGTCATGCTTCCTGACCCTGACTTTCCGGGTGACGAGGTCGAGCTCCAGGACACGCTCATAGCAGTAGAAGCCGTAATCCAGCGCGTCGTTGATAGGGTGACCGTTTATGGCGGCAAGAGTCTCGCCCGCCTTTACGCCTGCCTTTGCCGCCGGTGAACGCGGAGTGACCGATTCGATTTTTACTGCCATAACATCACCACCTTTATTATCGATTGTTAGCCCGGGCGCCGCAGGAACGCGGCGTATAAGACCGAAAAAAAGAAATTCAGCGGCACCTTGCGGCACCGCTGTCGATCTGTGAAATTGTGTGGGATCATTCAGCGCTCTGAGCGATGACTTCCTTACCCTTGTAATAACCACAGTTGCCGCATACTCTGTGAGCAAGCTTCAGCTCACCGCAGTTGGTGCAGCGGGAAAAAGCAGGTGCAGATAATTTCCAGACATTGGAACGTCTCTTGTCACGTCTTGCTTTCGATACTTTTCTCTTCGGAACTGCCATTATTCGCACCTCCCTTTAAATTCAGCGATATTTATGATTTTACAACCTTTTTCGTGGCGTAAAAATTGGCACGGTTTAGATTATACCATAAATATCACATTTTGTCAATAGTATTTTAAAGATATTTTTTCAGACTTTCGGGGTAATCGGCAGGATCGGCAGAAATCGTGACTGTAACAGTCACATTTTCGGTAATAAGTGCTATTCTGTCAAGCATCTTTCCGACCTGATCGAGATCGCGGCCTACTATTCTGAGAGTACCGTCAACGAAGATATCCGTGATATCGTAATTGGAAGCGAGCATACCGGCAACGAAGCCATACATATCGTCATAGTCAGCGATCTTGTAGTCCTCGATGTTGATAAGGCGTATCTTGTGGTAAATATCAACATTGAGAGATGAGCCGTACTGGATAGCAACTACATTGCCCTTGCTCTCCTTTTCAGCCTTGTGGATAGCTTCGATAAGAATTTTTGTTTTTCCGGCACCCTTCTTGCCTGCGATAATTTTTACCATAGCGTTTCATCCTCCGATTGAATTAGTTTATAGTGATTTATTATGGGAGACGTCCGTCTCAAATTAACCTAATCTTGCCTCAAGCTCAGCTTTTCTGTCCTCATAGCCGGGTTTGCCGAGAAGCGCGAACATATTCTTCTTATAGCTCTCGACACCGGGCTGATCGAACGGGTTCACGCCGAGCATATAACCCGAGATAGCGCAGGCTTTCTCGAAGAAGTAGATCATGTAGCCGAGCTCGAATTCGTTGAGTTCCGGTACTTCGAGAACGATGTTGGGTGTGCCGCCCTCGGTATGTGCGAGGACTGTACCCTCAAATGCCTTGCGGTTTACCACCGACATATTCTGGTCGGACAGGAAGTTGAGCCCGTCGCCGTTTGCGGGATCCTTCTCGATGAAGAAATCCTTCTGTGCTTTGCCGAACTGTACAACTGTCTCGAATATAACGTTCGAGCCATCCTGTATGTACTGACCCAGGGAGTGAAGATCGGTGGAGAATACAGCACTTGACGGGAAGAGCCCCTTGCCGTCCTTGCCTTCGCTCTCGCCGAAGAGCTGCTTGAACCATTCATTCATCATAGCGAACGAAGGCTCGTAAGCTACGAGCATTTCGATATCCCTGCCTTTTCTGTACAGGATGTTGCGGATAGCGGCGTATTTGTAGCAGTCATTCTTGTCGATATCGGGGTCATTGAAGTCGTCCATAGCTGCCTTGGCGCCGTTCATCAGAGCGTCAATATCGCAGCCTGCAACGGCTATCGGGAGCAGACCCACAGCTGTGAGCACGGAGAATCTTCCGCCCACGTTGTCCGGGATAACGAATGTCTCATATCCCTTGACATCAGAGAGCTCCTTGAGTGTGCCGCGCTTCTTGTCTGTTGTCGCGAAGATGCGTTCTCTTGCGCCTTCCTCGCCGTACTTCTTTTCAAGCAGGCTTCTGAATACTCTGAATGCGAGAGCCGGCTCGGTAGTTGTACCGGACTTCGAGATGACGTTTACGGAGAAATCCCTGCCCTCAACGAGGGAGATGACTTCATTCAGATATGTGGGGCTGATAGTATTGCCGATGAAGTATATTTCGGGTGTATCCTTCCTGAGAGAGTTGTACAGGCTGGAGCGCAGTGCTTCGATGCAGGCTCTTGCTCCGAGGTAGGAGCCGCCGATACCTATAACGATGAAGACTTCGCTGTTTTTCTTGATCCTTTCGGCTGCCGCCTTGATCCTGCTGAATTCTTCCTTGTCGTAATCTGCGGGGAGAGATGCCCAGCCGAGGAAATCGCTGCCCAGACCGCTCTTGTTTGTAAGGATTTCATGAGCCGCGTTCACGGAGTGACGGATAGCCTTGTATTCGTGTTCCGCGACAAATGATGACAGATACCTGTCGTTTACTTTCAGTGCCATTTCTTTTCTTGTCTCCTTTTTTCGGCGGACGGTTTTTTTATTTGTCCGCTGTCCTTTCAATGTTCCATGTAAAACTATTATACCTTAATTTTGTTTTTTTTTCAAGTAGTTTTGAATTATGATATTATCTTTGTCGGATATGTATAAAATTTGTAATCCGATTTGTGCAGTTTGTCGATTCCTGCACAAAATCTTCCGAAAAGCATATAATGATGAAAAAACTATTGTTGCGGAGGTATTACTATGTGCGGGATAGCAGGCTGGACGGACTTCAGGAACGGACTCGAAGAATATGAGACCGTGATAAGAAAAATGGGCGATGCGCTGGGGCACCGCGGCCCTGATGCTGCGGGGGAGTTCTTTGACCGCGGCTGCAGGCTGGCGCACCGGAGACTGAGCGTCATAGATCCGGAGAACGGCGCTCAGCCGATGACTTACGGCAGTTACACGATAGTATATAACGGCGAGCTTTACAAC
>JAEEJW010000017.1 GCA_016282095.1 Ruminiclostridium sp.
ACTGCGGTACTCACAGCGGTATTCGCGGCTGAAAAGGCGGTGATGCTGTTATGATAATGATAACGGGCGGTGCATTTCAGGGCAAACGTGATTTCGTGAAACGGCGCTTCGGATTTGCGGACACCGACATTGCCGACGGCGGGAGCTGCGAATTGCAGGAGCTTTCGGAAGCAAGGTGCATCGCGCATTACGAGCTTGCTGTAAAGCGTATGCTCGCAGAAAACACAGACCCTCTGGAATTTACGGAAAAGCTGAACTGCAGCGTTATAATAATGAACGAGATCGGCTGTGGGATAATCCCGCTCGACAGAGGCGAACGCGAATGGCGTGAAATGACCGGGCGTGCCGGGTGTATTCTTGCCGACAAAGCTGAAAAAGTATATCGGATATGCTGCGGAATAGCAATGCTCATCAAAGGAGAAGAAAATTGACTATCAACTTTATCCGTCACGGAAAAACAGCGGGAAATCTTGAGAAGCGCTACATCGGGATAACCGATGAACCGCTTTGTGAAGCGGGTATCGCAGAACTTAAAAGCATCGTCTGCCCCGCCTGTGATATAATTGTTTCAAGTCCTATGTTACGCTGTCTTACAACCGCGGCTCTGCTCTATCCGCACGCAGATGTCTCCGTATATGAGGAACTCCGGGAATGTGATTTCGGAGACTTCGAAGGCAAAAATCACATTGAGCTGAACGGTAACGCAGCTTATCAGAAATGGCTCGACGGAGGCGGCCTTTCAGCTTTTCCCAACGGTGAGGACAGCACGGTTTTCCGTGCGCGCAGCGTTAACGGATTTCTGAAAGCCGTTTCAGATCATAAGACTGTCAGCACTATATCTTTCATCGTTCATGGCGGAACGATAATGTCCATACTCGAAAGATTCGCTGTTCCGCACAGGGAGTTTTATGATTATATGATCGGAAACGCGCACGGCTTCATTACAGAATACGACGGAGAAAAAATAGAGATCACCGGAAATATATGAATTTTATTATACCTGCTATACCGATGATCATCGGGTTTCTGCTCGATGCACTGATCGGTGACCCATACAGACTGCCGCACCCGATACGGCTCATCGGTCGGCTCATAGGAACACTTGAAAAATTCATCCGCGCACATTTCAGGAATCTGATGGCTGGCGGAGTTTTTCTCGCACTTACAGTGCTTGTTCTGTCCGCCGGGATCCCTTTTCTGCTTTTGTTTTTCTGCTATCGGATCAATGTCTGGCTCGGCGTTGCGGCCGAGAGTGTCATGTGCTTCTACATGCTCGCTGCGCGGAGCCTTTATAACGAAAGCATGAAAGTATATCACGCACCCGACACCGAAACCGCACGCAAAGCCGTTTCCATGATAGTAGGACGCGATACGGCTGTTCTTGACCGTGACGGGATAATCCGTGCGGCGGTGGAAACTGTGGCTGAGAACACTTCCGACGGAGTTACCGCCCCTATTATTTACATGGCGCTTTCCGGAGCTGTCGGAGGCTTCTTCTATAAGGCCGCGAACACAATGGATTCGATGATCGGGTATAAGAACGAAAAATACGAAAAGCTGGGAAAATTCGCTGCCCGGCTCGATGATGTGCTGAATTTCATCCCTTCGCGGCTTACCGCTCTTGTGATGATAATGTCCGCATTCCTGGCGGGCTTCAACGGCAGAAGCGCATGGAAGATATGGCGGCGTGACAGGCGAAAGCACGCAAGCCCGAATTCCGCGCAGACAGAATCGGTATGCGCGGGCGCCCTCGGAGTGCGGCTGGCAGGCGATGCATGGTATTTCGGAGAACTGCACAGAAAGCCCTATATAGGAGATGATCTGCGTCCGATCGAAAACGAAGATATACACCGTGCAAACAGACTGATGTATGTTACATC
This sequence comes from Ruminiclostridium sp., assembly GCA_016282095.1. Taxonomy (GTDB): domain Bacteria; phylum Bacillota; class Clostridia; order Oscillospirales; family Ruminococcaceae; genus Ruminiclostridium_E. Next base: position 1,881 of record JAEEJW010000017.1, read on the forward strand.
GGTGATTACGCTGATCGTTTTTACAGGGCTCCGTGCGATCATTTTCGGGGGTGTTTTTTCATGCTGAACGTACACGGCGGCGATACTTACGGCCGGAAGATCAGACTCGACTTTTCCGCAAATCTCAATCCTCTCGGAATGCCGGAAAGCGTAAAGAACGCGGCACTTGCCGCAGTCGCATACAGCAGCCGCTACCCCGACCCGTACTGTCGGAAGCTGGTAAAAAAACTGTCACGGCACGAGGACACTGAACCGGAAAAGATAGTCTGCGGAAACGGTGCGGACGATCTGATATTCCGTATCGTTCACGCTCTTAGACCAAAAAGCGCCGTGATCGCAGAGCCGACATTTTCGGAGTATGAGAAGGCACTTCGCGAAGTCGGCTGTGCAATACGGAGATATGCTCCGGAGCATATTCTGAGCGGACTTACAGACAGTGATGATATGCTCATTCTGTGCAGCCCGAACAATCCCACAGGACAGCTCATCGGATGCGATACACTCGCGGATATCTGTATGAAATGTTCGCAGAACGGGACAGTTTTTCTTTGTGACGAATGTTTCATCGATCTTTGTGAAAACCCAGCAACCCATAGTGCAAAGCAGTTTATCAACGATAACGTCATAGTGCTGAAAGCCTTCACAAAAACTTATGCCATGGCGGGGCTGCGGCTGGGCTACGCGCTTTTCGGAAGCGCGGATACCGCACGGAAAGTCCGTGAAAGCGGACAGTTCTGGAGCGTTTCGGCTGTGGCTCAGGCTGCCGGTATCGCGGCTCTCGATGAGGTCGGATACGTTGATGCTGCAAGAAGGATCATCGCGGAAGAAAGAGATTATCTGTCCGGAGAATTGCGGAGATACGGTTTTACGGTATTCCCGTCTAAGGCAAATTTCATTCTGTTCAGATGCGGTATGCCGCTTTACGAGCTGCTTATGAACGAGGGGATAATGATCCGTAACTGCGCGGACTACAACGGTCTCGGCGACGGCTTTTTCCGTACAGCCGTGCGGCTCCATGATGAAAACGTGAAACTTATCAGATCGATCGAAGAGGTAATAAGATGTCAAGGAACATAATGCTTCAGGGCACGATGTCAAACGTAGGCAAAAGCCTTCTCACAGCGGCGCTGTGCCGTATCTTCAGGCAGGACGGATATTCGGCGGCGCCCTTCAAATCGCAGAACATGGCGCTCAACTCCTACATAACCGCGGACGGTTCCGAAATAGGCAGAGCACAGGCAATGCAGGCGGAGGCCGCAGGTCTTGAACCTTCGGTGCTGATGAATCCGATACTGTTGAAACCGACCACAGACACCGGCTCACAGGTGATAGTAAACGGAAAAGTCCGCGGGAATATGCGTGCCGCGGAATATTTCCGCCATAAGAAAGAACTGATACCGGATATACTCGCGGCTTACCGGACACTTTCGGAACAGCACGATATCATCGTGATCGAAGGCGCCGGAAGTGCGGCAGAGCTCAATCTGAAAGCAGACGACATAGTGAATATGGGCATGGCGAAGCTGGTGGACGCGCCCGTACTTCTGGTCGGAGATATCGACCGCGGCGGCATTTTTGCACAGCTTCTCGGTACGCTGATGCTCATTGAACAGGACGAGCGTGAGCGGATAAAAGGTCTGATCGTAAACAAATTCCGCGGTGACAAAACAATTTTCAGCAGCGGAGCCGACATTCTCAAACAGCGCGGTGGAGTACCCGTGGCGGGAGTCGTTCCGTATATCAGATGTGACATCGAGGACGAGGACAGCCTGTCCGACAAGCTTGGAACTCGTTCTGTAAAGGGCATTATCGATATCGCTGTCATACGACTGCCACATATCTCCAACTATACCGACTTCGATGCTTTTCTGCAATATGACGGTGTCTCGGTGCGCTATGTCACGAAATACACCGAGCTCGGCGAACCCGATATGATAATAATTCCCGGAACGAAAAGCACGATATCCGATATGCGCTGGCTGCGGGAAAGCGGACTTGAAGCCGCGATAAAAAGAAGCGCAGGCAAACTGCCTGTATTCGGCATTTGCGGCGGCTATCAGATGTTGGGAAAGAAAATAGCCGACCCCGTGAATTCCGAGGGCGGCGGCGAGATCGAAGGTGCAGGGCTGCTCGACACTGCGACAGTTTTCGTCGGGCAGAAACATCAGACGCAGACTGACGGATATTTTGCAGAGATCGGAGGTATGCTGTCGGCACTGTCCGGGCTGCACTTTTCAGGCTATGAGATTCACATGGGCGAGACTTCCGGGAATCCGGAGAAGCTGCTCGACTGCGGGGGCGCGTATTCCGGCAGTGTTTACGGCTGCTATATCCACGGCATTTTTGACGAACCGCAGGTATCGGAAGCAGTCGTCCGCACACTCTATGAACGCAAAGGTCTGCACTTTGACGGCACTGGCATCGACCGCAAAGTCTTCAAGGAAAAGCAGTTCGACATACTCGCGGACGAAGTGAGGAAAAATCTCGATATGGAGCTTATTTACAGGATCATTTTTCAGCGCTGATAAAGCGTATATAACATAGCGTTCAGAATGGCGGCGGCAACATTGCTTCCGCCTTTTCTTCCTGCCGCGACTATGTACGGAACTCCCGAGGTCATTATCAGTTCCTTGGCTTCCACAACATTCACAAAGCCCACCGGGACTCCGATTATCAGCGCGGGGCGGAATCTGCCCTCCGTTATCAGCTCATGCAGTCTGATGAGCGCAGTCGGTGCGTTTCCTACCGCATAGATGAGCTGTCTGTCCCGGAACTGCTCCGCGGCTTTTTCTGCCGATATCACTGCGCGGGTAACTCCGCGCTTTTTTGCTTCTTCGGCAACGTCCGGGTCGGACATAAAACAGTGCAGTTCACAGCCGAGAGCTTTGCAGGCAGGCTTGCTTATACCGGAAAAAGCCATCTGGGTATCGGTGACTATGACCGCCCCCGCTTTCAAAGCTGCTATGCCAAGTTCGGCAGAGTTCTCCGAGAAGCGCAGATTATTCTTGTAATCAAAATCGGCGGTGGTATGCACACAGCGCTTGACTATCAGCTTTTCATGCTCGGAGAATGAGGACATATCTCCGATCTCGCTTTCTATTATTTCCATGCTGCGGCGTTCTATCTCTGCCGGGAGTATATTTTCAATATTCATGACAATTCTCCTTTACAGTACTATTATATCATAAACAACCGTGATTTTCAATAGTATTCATTATGAGCGGAAATAAAATATTCATAATCACAATTGACTTTTATCCCGTTTCGTGCTATAATATACCGATGTTTTACCGTATAAGGAAGAGGTACATGATATGATATGCAATAACATACTTGAAGCAATAGGACATACTCCGATGATACGTCTCAACCGTATGCACAGACCGGGCAGCGCCGAAATACTCGTGAAATTCGAGGGTCTGAATGTGGGCGGCTCCGTCAAGACACGCGTAGCCTACAACATGATACGGGCTGCCGAAAAGGAGGGTCTTATAGGTCCCGACACTGTCATCGTCGAGCCTACCAGCGGAAATCAGGGCATAGGACTTGCCCTTGTGGGTGCTGTCCGCGGCTATAAGACCGTGATAATAATGCCGGACTCCGTCAGCGAAGAACGCCGCAAGCTCGTCAACCACTACGGCGCGGAGGTCATACTGATACACGACGACGGCGATATCGGCAAATGCATTGAAAAATGCGTACTGACAGCGCTCGAAATGAAGGACAAGGACCCGAACGTTTTCGTGCCTCAGCAGTTTGAAAACAAGAACAACACGTTCGCACATAAATACTACACCGCTCTGGAGATACTCGAGCAGACCGCCGGCAGGATAGACGGCTTCTGCTCCGGCATCGGAACGGGCGGCACCATTACCGGCATAGGCGAAACCCTCAAAAGCCAGTACCCCGATATGGAGATATGGGCTGTCGAACCGGAGCACGCTGCCATACTCGCAGGCGGCACAGTCGGCACACATCTCCAGATGGGTATCGGTGACGGCATAATCCCCACCATACTGAACAGAAACATCTACGATCATATCCACATTGTCACCGACGAGGACGCGATAAACACCGCAAAACAGCTTGCTTCACTCGAAGGCATCATGTGCGGCATATCCAGCGGCACCAACGTCGCGGCTGCAATAAAGCTTGCGGAAAAGCTCGGTGAAGGCAAGACCGTAGTGACCATACTGCCGGATACCGCGGAAAGATATTTCTCCACCCCGCTTTTCGGCTGATCTATGAACAACATCATTGAAATAACAGATCTTTCCGCTCCGGAGCTTGTCCCGTTCGGAGCAACGGACGAACACGAACTGACCGCACAGGGCCTGTTCATAGCGGAGAGCCCGAAAGTCATTCGCACGGCTCTTGCCGCCGGCTATAAGCCTGTTTCCCTGCTCGCGGAACGCGGCTGCATAACCGGGCGGGCTGCGGATATTGCGGAAAGCTGTGCGGAAATCCCGGTCTACACCGCAGACCGCAGCACCCTCGGAACGCTTACAGGCTACCGGCTGACGCAGGGGCTGCTGTGTCTTATGCGCAGAAAGGAACCTCTGCTGCCGGAAAGCGTCCTGCACGCCGCGAAACGTGTCGCGGTGCTTGAAAACATAATGAACCAGACGAACGTCGGAGCGATATTCCGTTCCGCGGCCGCGCTGGGCACCGACGCGATCCTGCTGACCGGAAACTGCAGTGACCCGCTTCTGCGCCGCACAGTACGCGTGAGCATGGGTGCGGTGTTTCAGCTTCCGTGGTGCGTTATCCCTGGCCGCTCACCGGAGTACGTCCTTGCTCTTGAAGATATGGGGTTTGCCTGCGCGGCACTGGCGCTTCACGAAGACACGGTGAACATAGACGACCCCGCATTGTGCGCGGAACCTCGTCTTGCGCTGTTCTTCGGCACCGAGGACAGCGGCCTGAAGCCTGAAACTATAGCCGCCTGCAAATATACGGTGAAGATACCTATGTCGCACGGTGTTGATTCACTGAACGTCGCGGCAGCTTCCGCTGTAGCGTTCTGGCAGACGCGGCTGGTCTGAATGCGCAAGGCAGCAATGCCCGTTGAAACTCTTATATTGAAATTTCTGTCTGTATCAAAACAGCGGTGACGATCTCTCACGACCGTCACCGCTTATTCTTTTGAGCTTTGTATCAAATAAAATTCTGCACCGAATCAAGGCCGCCCGGACTGCTGCCGCATACGCATACCGAATAACTGCCAATTTCTGCTGCCGCAAGATACCATGTTTTTCCGCAGTGTGCAACGATCCCGCGTTCATAATCAATATCGGGCTGTTCCTCATCGAACAGCGGAATGCCTCGTCCGTCTGCCTTGGCAAATGCTTCGCGCATCGTCCAAATCCTGTAGAAACAACTGATCGGATCCCCTGCTTTATCAAGCATCTCGCGTTCCTTTTCACCGAAAGTCTGCGATATCTGCTGCCACTCTATCGGCATTCGCTGCTCTATATCCACGCCTACGGGAGCATCACTCATAGCGAGAACGACGTGATCACCGGAATGTGAGATATTGAAATGAAGCGCATCCGCCGCAGTGATATATGGTTTACCGTATTCCGTAAGTCTTATCTCCGGCGCAGAGATCCCATACTGTTCCGCGGCAATAGTATTTATCATAAGCCGCCCCGCAACAAATCTCAGCCGATCGTCTTCATGCAGGAAACCGTCGGCTTTCCTGCGCTCCGCGGCAGAGAGTTTCCGGTAAAAAATACGGCAGTGTTCCATAAGCCGACTGTCTTTTATATCCGCGATGAATACCCCTATACTGTTCTTCATATCAGATGTTTTCTCCTCAGGCGTACTTATTCAGAAAATCCGCAAGCCCGTGAATCTTCACCGATGCGGCCTTGTCTTCCGCAGCCGGTACTTCATCGGTGCCAAGACTGCAAACAGGTTCGTAAATCTGCCTGCAGCTCATAGTGTGCAGCATAGCAGTTGCTGTCTGAACCGCCCTGTCCGGCTTTCCATTACTTCCTCCGACAAGGATTATACCGCCTTTTTTCGGCTTGATGATCGGCGTTATCTGACGGAATTTATCCGAACAATAATATGTCTGGAGCCGGCTCCCTACACAGAGCAGCTTTCCGGTCAGCTCAGAAAAATGCAGAGGTGAAGCAATAACGATATTGTCGCACCCGCGTATGTGCTCATACACTTCCTGCATATCATCATTTACCGCACAGCCGGGATGCTCCCGGCAATACCGGCAGTCAACGCAGGGTGAGATATCGCAGTAGTAAGCGTTCACGACATTACACTCACCGTTAAGCAGCCCGGTAAGCTCGTTTATAAGATATACCGTGTCTCCGTCCTTTCGCGGAGATCCGTTGAAAATCAGTGTTTTCATTATCTGCATTACTCTCCGTTCTCTTCTGTTATCACGATACTGTCCGGTTCTACCCGACAGGTAAAGAATACAATCCTTACACCTGCTTCCCGCGCTTCATGCACGGCTTCTCCGAACTCAGGGTGAGTATCGGTATTCGGACGGACTTCCCTGACACCTTCCGTCTGTATCACGAATGCGAGAGCAGTGTCATATCCTTCCCTCTTTGCACTGATAAGCTCACGGATATGCCTGACTCCGCGCTCTGTAGGCGCGTCAGGAAAATACCCGATACCGCCGTTCTCAAGCGTACAGCCCTTGACTTCCATAAGGAATTTTGCGTCACCGCGCTCCATATAGAAATCTATGCGCGAACTGCCGTAAGTGTATTCGGGTATTATCCTGTCATAAGCCTGTTCCGCGAGCCATTCGCCCGTTACCTTATTAGGAGCCTGACTGTCTATGTTGAAAAGAGCTCCGGTGTTTTTCCTGACAGTGACAAGGTCGTACTTTGTCTTTCTACCGGGAGTTCCGGGTGCGGTGAGCCACACTTCACTGCCCGGTATCAGAAGCTCCCTGCATCTGCCGGTGTTCTTCACATGAACGATCTCTTTTCCGGAGCCGGTCTCAACCTCCGCGATAAAGCGGTTAGGACGGCTTATGAACACTGCTTTTGTTATGTTATCATATCTCATATCCCGTTTATTCCTCGAGCGCTCCCATTATCCCGGAATATGCTCTGTCCCGGTTTTCACGAAGGTCATCAATAATGATATGCCGTATATTCAGGCTGTGCAGTATCTCAACTTCCCTGCGCTGACGTTCTTCCAGCGCGGTTATATAACCGTCGAATCCTGCAAGACCGTTTGCTTTTCCGTAAGCGCCGTTACAGTGATAGTCTGTCACACTTTTCAGCCATTCCTCACCGCGCTCCGAGATCGTCTGTCCGGTCACGTCCCTGATGTTACCGGTATGAAGATAGACTACAAGCTGTCATCATTCAGAAAACGGCACCCGACAGGCACCACACATACATTACAATTCAGAATATCCTGTGATTTATATAATAAGCGATGACCTTTCCGTCCGGCTGTTTCACGAACTTTGAGACCGAGCCGCCGCTGCCTACGAATCTGTATCCCGTGATATCATCGAAGGTAAAGCCCATTATCATCGAATGCAGAAAGCTGAGCGCAGTTCCGTGCGAAACGATAAGGATACGCTCTCCGGCATTCTCCATAATCTGCCTGTAAAACGGCAGGAGCCGTTCCCAGAGGCCTCTGTCCGATTCCGCATCCGGAAAAGGTCTGTAATCGGGGTCATATCCGTTCTGTGCAGCTTTATGCTCACGGTACCAGTCAGCCGGTCTGCCGTTGCCCTCGCCGGCGTTGACTTCCCTGATAACATCGGTGAAAACCGGTGTCAGATGCAGGGACCTGTTTATCTCCTCCGCTGTCTGGATCGCGCGGGCAAGATCTGAACAGTACATCTTAAAGCCTCTGTGACAGTCTTCACGAAGCAGCATTTTGCCGATCTCAAACGCCTGCTGCCGACCTCTTCCGGTAAGCTCCCAGTTTCCCCACGCGCCGATATGTCCGTTTAAATGATGCTCGGATTCTGTGTGCTGAACGGTTATGATGATCTTTCTTTTATTCCTTCCGAAAAAGTCCGCTGTGATCTTTTCCGCCTGTTCCCTGCCGAACCAGCCCTCGCCGCTGCCGATACGGGGATAGAGCCTGTGCAGATCATCGGTCTCCTTTACTGACAGCTCCGAGATATCATTTTCCGGACGGCTCACCGGAACAGCCACCAGCTTATGGTCACCGTCAGCGCGGCAGAATACCCCTATAAGCCGGACAGGTATCTCATCGCCAAGTTTACAGTGCTCATCGGTCATCACGATCACATCAAGATGCTCGCAGGGCGGAGTTCCCGATTCCTTTATCCAGCCTGAGGGCTGAGGAACATTTCTCATGTATGATAAACTGTCGCATTCCTTTTCCTCAAAGGTGTCCGTACCCGGCATATACCGCATACGCTTAGGATATTCCCGGGTCTGTTCGATCTTCGCTGTGTAAGTCATCGTCACACTCCTTTCCCGCTCCCGCCGGCAGACGTGCCGGCGCCTGAACTTTTCAGAAAATGGCTGATCTTATCCATGATATCCCGCAGATAATCAAGATCAAGAAAAACATCTCCGGTTTCGATTGAATGATTCGCGCGTTTATACTCAAACAGCGGAACTTCGTGTTCCCGGCTCAGGCGCACGATCTCGGAAGTGTCAGCCCATTGATCGGATGTACCGTGAAAAGCCGTACAGCCGCGTGGATCATGCTCGTAAGTCATTTCCAGTGGTGTCAGAAGTATCGCACGGGCGTGTAAGCCATATTTCTCACGGTATGCAAGCGCTGCTTTTGTGCCGATGCTTTTCCCTATGAGCACAACCTCGTCATACGCGGAAAAGTCGGCATCCGCGAGCTGTTCTTCCGCCAGTCTGAGAGCGTGTTCCGCAGCTCTGCGCATTTTTTCGGCATTTCCTTTTGCGCCTTCCGGAAAATCATAGAATTTCAGAGCCCTGACCTCATAGCCCATGTTCCGCGCAAGTTTTGCCGAATAATAGAGAAGCGGCTTGTCACAGTGATATCCTATTCCCGGAAACAATATACATAATCTCATTTCTGTAAGCTCCTGTCAGCTGTTGTATTTTTCGGCCTTTAGCGCATTTTTCCTGCCGCTCTGCGTTTCCGCTCAGGTACACACAGGCATATTGTCATAAGTACAGGAAATACCGACGCGATAAGTATGCCGGAATGCAGATCGTCACCGGACAATGACGAGACAATGCCCGCGAGTGTGGGGCCTCCGCAGCAGCCGATATCTCCCGCAAGCGCGAGCAGCGCGAACATCAGCGTCCCGCCGTTTTTTACACCTGCCGCTGCCATACTGAAAGTACCCGGCCAGAAAATGCCTGCGGAAAAACCGCACAGCATACAGCCGATGAGCCCCAGGGCTGCATTGTCCGAAAGCCCTATGATCAGGTAGCTTGTCAGACAAAGCACAGCGCTTGCGGTCATAGCTTTTTTCAGAGAGATCCTTTCTCCGAATTTTCCGTATACAGCCCTGGCGATTCCCATAAATACGGCAAAGCCCATAGGCCCGAGAAGATCGCCAAGGGATTTTGAAATATGAAGTCCGGATTCAGCAAACGCCGACGCCCATTGACTTACCGTAAGCTCACAGGCACCCGCACATATCATCATCACTGCAAACAGCAGAAATGATCTGTTCTTTATGATCTCACCGGGTCTGAGTCCTTTTTCACCTTCTCCGATAAGGGGAGCAATGGGGACTTTAGTAAACATCGCAAAATTGATCACCGGGAGGACAGCCCATATCACGGACAGTATCCTCCATTGTCCTGTACCGAAAAGGAAGAAAAAGCAGGCCGAGATCAGCACGGTCGCCGCTTGCCCCCAGCAATAGAACGAATGAAGGAGAGCCATGGCGGTCTCCTTGTTTTCGGTCGGGCAGGCTTCAACTATCGGGCTCACGAGGACTTCCAGCAGTCCTCCGCCCACAGCGTACATGACGACACAAACGATAATGCCCGGGAACCCAAGCATATCGGGCAGAAAAGAAAGCAGGACAAATCCCGCCGCTGCCAGCCCGTGTGCTATAAGCATTGAAGCTCTGTATCCTATACGGTCAACAAACAGGGGTGACAAAGCGTCCGTCATCAATTGTACGGCAAAATTAACGGTGATCAGCCATGTCAGATCGGACAGATGAATGGCAAATTCGCTGCGGAACGTCATAAAGAGAAGCGGCAGGAAATTATTGACGAGTGCCTGAACGATATAACCGGCAAAACACGCAGTCATAGTTTTCTTATATTCGTTTTTCATTGGTAGCATTTTTAAAATTCGTTGTACAGAGCCTTTCCGGTAATATCACCGTCGTGAGTTTTTTTAATATTTCGGATTATATTATACCATAGCTGCGCGGATTTTGCAATATCCGGATCTGCGTTAAGTAATGTTTTCAGCACAAAAACTCCCGGCTTTGAGTTTCAATGCCGGGAGTCTCATTATATCAGTTTATTTTCCGGATTTCTTCTTGCCGCCAAGGAAATCCGGCAGTTCCTTGCCTTCCCTGAGCCACTGACGGTATTCGGCAGTTGCAGCGAACATAACGTCGCCGGAAGAATTCAGAGCTGTTTCAACGGAATCCTGCACCACGCCGATTATAAATCCGACAGCCACCACCTGCATGGCAATGTCCTGCGAAATGCCGAACAGCGAGCAGGCCAGCGGAATAAGGAGCAGCGAACCGCCGGCAACACCGGAAGCTCCGCAGGCTCCAATGGTCGAAAGGAAGCTGAGTATCAGCGCCGACGGAAGATCGACAGCCACGCCGACAGTGTTCGCGGCAGCAAGCGTCATAACAGCGATCGTTATTGCTGCGCCGTCCATGTTGATTGTTGCGCCCAGCGGAATGGAGACCGAATACATATCCCGGTCAAGTCCGAGTTTCTCGCACAGAGCCATATTTACCGGGATATTGGCAGCGGAGCTTCTGGTGAAGAAAGCCGTAAGTCCCGACTCACGTAAACATTTAAAAACCAGCGGGTACGGATTTCTTCTCAGTGCTATCCATGCTATAAGCGGATCCACCACCAGCGCCACGGTCAGCATACAGCCCACAAGAAGACCCAGCAGCTTTCCGTAGTCCGTAAAGATCGACAGACCTTCCGACGATACGTTCTTAAACACAAGTCCCATTATGCCGAAAGGCGCCAGATTGATGATCCAGCGGACGGAGAGTGATATGGCATCCGCGATGTGTGAAAGCATCTGCTTTGTGGTCTCATTCGCGATACCTTTCAGCGCAATACCCAGCACAGCCGCCCAGAACAGTACGCCCACATATCTTCCCTCAACGATCGCGCTCAGCGGGTTGGACACCATGTCAAGGAGCAGGTTTCTGAGGACTTCCACGATGCCGGTGGGGATAACGTCCGCCTGCGCGGTCTCAGCAAGCTTGATCGTCTGCGGGAAAATGAAGCTCCCTATGACCGCCACTACGGAAGCCAGCAGAGTGCTGACGATGTAGAGACAGATCACAGTGCCGAAGCGTCTGTCCAGTTTATTCATGCCCTGCGTCAGTGCCGAAACGACCAGCACGAACACCAGCACCGGAGCGACCGCCTTCAGTGCGCCTACGAACAGATCACCCAGCAGCCCTATCACCGGCAGTCCGGGTGCGAACAGTCCCAGGACAGCACCCAGGACAAGTCCGCAGAGTATGCGGATTATCAGGCTTATCGAATTGTATTTTCCTATTATTGCTTTCATCACTTTCATTTTCTGTCACCTGTCTCTGTATTTCTTGATTTTTTATCGGTACGTTCCCGGGTTATGATTATCGATACAATAACGCATACAGCAAGCAGGAACGGATAGAACAGCCACGGAATTATCGCGAAGCTGCCGATGCCCGTGAGGCTCGCCGCCACAAGTAGCTGCGCACCGTAGGGTATGATGCCCTGCATGATGCAGGAGCAGGTATCGAGCAGCGAAGCTGTAGTCCTGCGCGGAACTCCGAATTCGTCGCTTATTTCTCTCGCGATCGGCGCGGCAACGATTATCGCTACGGTATTGTTCGCCGTGGCGATATCCATAAAGGCTGTCAGCATGGCGATGCCGGCCATCGCGCCTCTTCTGCCGCGGACATGGTTCCTGATGAATGAAAGGATAGCCGCAAAGCCTCCGTATGACTTCATCAGAGCGGATATCGCGGCGACGAGTATTGTGACTATCATAGTCTCGAACATTCCGACAGTACCGTCACCCATGGCCATGAATGCACCGGCATAACCGAGACTCCCCAGCCCTATTCCCGCGATAAGGAACAGCGAAATACCGATAAGCAGGACAACGAAGACATTAAGTCCCGCAAGTGCCATTATAAGCACCACGAAATACGGCAGAGTCAGCAGGAAATTGAATTCATGCGGCTCAACAGCCGCGTTCCCGCTGCCGATAGACAGGGCTGCCAGCAGAATAAGCGTTATGACCGCCGCAGGAAGCGCGGTTTTTATGTTAGCGAGGAACTTGTCCTTCATTTCGATGCCCTGAGTCTTGGTCGCGGCTATCGTAGTGTCTGAGATCACGGAAAGATTGTCTCCGAACATTGAACCGCCCACGACAGTTCCGACACAAAGCGGCAGCGAAAGTCCGCCGCTGTCCGCCACTGCCACCGCGATAGGCGCCAGGACAGTGATCGTACCGACGCTTGTTCCCATAGCTATGGAGATCAGGCAGGCTATGATAAACAGTCCCGGCACTGCAAATCCCGGAGGTATCACATTCAGGAGCATATTGGCCGTACTTGCCGCTCCCCCGGCCGCACCGGCGATACCGCTGAACGCGCCCGCAAGGAGGAATATCAGCAGCATCACTGTAATATTGTCGTCCCCTATGCCCTGTGCGCAGATGTGTATCTTCTCGTCGAACGTGAGTTTATGGTTCTGAAGAAAAGCCACTGTCAGAGCGATGCCGAACGATACGACGACCGAGAAAATATAAAAGCCCATCCTGCCTTCAATGGGATTGATGTATTCAAACCAGATGCCGTTCCCGAGATAGATGACAAGGAACACGGCGATAGGCAGCAGTGCTTTCGGTTCAGGGGCGGGGTTGATTTCGTCCCGTGTTTTTTTATTCTTTGCTTTTTTCCTTCCCGACATTATATGTCCTCCTGGTTTATCCGCAGACGATCCCGTGTTTGCAAAATGAGCGCTGACGCACTATCACATTATATATCTGTCCGGAACAGTCTGCTTTTTATATATTCTATCACACATTCCGTCTGATTGCAATAGAAAAACGAAAATCAGCGTACAGCAAAGCATATCCGAAACTGCGCTCCGGCAAATGGACGCAGCCTTTCAGAAGATTTCAGACAGAATACATTTCTGCGATTTTCCTGATTTTTTCAGAGAAGCTTTTCCGGATCCCGGCAGGTTCCGTTATCTCGACACTGTCCCCGTACTTCAATACCCACAGGTAGAACCTATCATTAATGCCGGCTTTAGCTCTGACAAACACGCAATCGGCATTATCGGGATCATCGCTGAAACTTCCGTATTCTCCGAGCTGTTCGAGCATTTCATCGAGAAGGAAACGCTTTACCCGCATTGTGACATACTCGAAGCTCTCCGGCGCGAACATATCCGCCACAAAGCCGTCGTATTTCTTTTCGGCGGGAATTTTCCTGCGGGATCTCCTGCCTGCTGTAATATCCTTCATACGGTCAACGCGGTAGGTGCGGAACTGCTCGTTTTCCTCATTGAAACAACGAAGATAGAAGTGTTCGTCAAAGTACACCACACGCACAGGTATCATCTCGCGGCTCTTGCTGTAATAATTCATCTGCTTTTTCGTGTCGAATCTGCCATACTGGAAGTTGATCTTCATGTGTTCGGAGATGATGCAATGTATCTTATCAAGGTTTTCAAGCAGGTCAAGAGAGGGAGCGGCTGAGCTGTTCAGCGATATGCGGCTCAGCAGATTGCGTATCTCCGCATCGGTACACATTCCCTCGAACTTGTGTATCAGCTTCTTTTTCTGCTCTGCGGACAGGAACTTGTTTATAGAGATCGAGTCTACCATAAAGCGTATCTCGTTAAAAGTGAACCCCTTGTCTATCAGCGCGTACATAGCGGTGTTATGCGGTCCGTTCGTTCTGCGGACATCATTTCCGGCAGCGCAGAGTCTGTCAATGTCACGTCTTATCGTCAGCGGCGATACATTTTCGAGATTGGCATTCCCGGCAAGGTAATCGCGTATGTCGTTCAGGGATACGCTGTGCTTCTCGTCAGTATTCCTGCACAAATAATCGTATATGTATATGATCCGTTCGTGCTCCATGGACAATACCTCCGTTCAATAATGTGTATATTTATTATATCACTGAATCCCCATAAAATCAACTTGCAATTTCAGATGAAGTATGATATAATAAATAAACTGTAAACACTCTGAATAAATCATCACTGACATTTCTGATATGAAAACAGATAATTCTAATGCTTCTGTAAAATAAAAAAAATATCGGGCTGAGTGAAAGGAATAAAGCCATGTATGACATTGAAGATATGAAAAGACATTGTAGTGAAATGGCAGAAATATGCGATACAACGGAATATTATGAACAATAATGAAGAAAGGAATATTTAACCATGAAAAAACAGTTAGCTTTACTGTCTGCGGCAGTCATTATGCTTTCCGGCTGTAACAACGGCGCGGCGCCGGCAGGAACAACAACGGCGGCAACTACGGAGAGAACGACACCGGAAGCATCGCAGACTGAGGGAACTTCCGCAGGGTCTGCCACGGAAAAACCGGCGGAAACTCCGGCTACCGAGGAAAAGCAGGATCTTGGGCTCAACACCGATACGAAAGCCGCTACCCAGTACACAAAGGATATCAATGACAAGGTGTACGCGCTTCTCGATTTTGATGACAAAAGAGAGTTTGACAACGCGACGCGCGGAATTATCGCTGCTCCGGAAAGTCTCGAGATAATTACGGAAGAGGGCATTGTAGCATGGAGTCAGGCGGCGTATGCTTTCCTTGATGCGGACGCTCCCGATACTGCGAATCAGAGTCTGTGGAGAGATACACAGCTCAACCATATCTACGGACTTTTCGAGGTCACCGACGGCATATACCAGGTACGCGGATACGATATGTCCAACATCACCTTTATCAAGGGTGACACGGGCTGGATAGTCTACGACCCGCTCATGACAGTGGAATGTGCGCGGGCGGCACTTGAACTGGTAAAAGAAAACCTCGGTGATTTTCCGGTAAAGGCTGTGTTGTATTCACATTCCCACGTCGATCACTACGGCGGCGTTGAGGGCATCGTAACCGAAGAACAGGTGCAGAACGGTGAGGTGAGGATATTCGCTCCCGAAGGTTTTGAGGAACACGCGGTAAGCGAAAACATCTTTGCCGGCAACAGTATGGCAAGACGCGCCACATATCAGTACGGAACGCTGCTTGACGGCGGCGAGACAGGCTCGCTTTGTATAGGTATCGGCATGGGTCAGTCCTGCGGTACCACATCATATATTTCACCTACCGATATAATTTACGAGACCGGACAGACGGTCACGATCGACGGCGTCGAAATGGAATTCCAGCTTACACCCGGCACCGAGGCACCGGCGGAGATGAATACATGGTTCCCGCAGAAAAACGCGCTCTGGATGGCGGAGAACTGCACCGGGACACTGCACAATCTCTATACTCTCCGCGGAGCGCAGGTCCGTGACGGTCAGGCATGGTCGGAATACCTTATGGAAACGCTTAAGCTCTACGGAGACAGAGCCGAGGTGGTGTTCCAGTCTCACAACTGGCCTCATTGGGGCAACGATGTCATCAACGAGTACATAACAAACACTGCGGCAGTATATAAATTCATCAACGACCAGACTCTCCACTATATCAACAAGGGCTATACAGGCACAGAGATAGCAAATATGATAGAGCTTCCCGAAGAGCTGGCGAAAGTATGGTACACAAGACAGTACTACGGCACAGTGGCTCACAACTCCAAGGCGGTTTATCAGAAATATATGGGCTGGTATGACGCAAATCCCGTTCACCTCGGTCAGCTCACTCCCTCCGACAGCGCAAAGAAGTTCGTCGAATACTTCGGAGATACCGATGCCGTTCTCCGCAAGGCAAAGGAGGACTTTGACAAGGGCGAGTATCAGTGGGTAGCGGAAATAACCAATATCCTCGTATTTGCCGATCCGACCAATACCGATGCGAGATACCTCTGCGCGGATGCTCTCGAACAGCTTGCATATACCGCTGAAAGCGGAACATGGAGAAACGCTTATCTTTGTGCGGCTCAGGAGCTCCGCTTCGGCACGAATACCGATGAATCCACGCGTGCCAGAACAAGCGGCGGTCTTATGACGCACATGACTCCGAAAATGATAATACAGTATCTCGGCATCATCACGGACACCACACTCATAGGCGACCTGAGCTTTACCGCAAACATCATTCTTCCGGACGATAAGTTCACACTTATCGTAAAGGACGGTGTAGTGCTGTACGAGCAGGGCGCGCTTGCGGAATCCCCCGATGTCACATGGACAACAAACAAGGCAGGATTGTTCGGCATCATTCAGTGCAACAGCGATATGATAGAAAACAATCTTACACAGGAAGGCGATACGGAGCTTCTCGGGAAGCTGATGTCCGGCATAACCGGATTTGCGGACGCCAAGTTCTTCAGCATCGTTGAACCGTAATTGTCAGGATAATATCATAATGGCAAAGGCACAGGGCTTCGCTCTGTGCCTTTTCATATATTTATAATAATACAGATACCTGCAAGAGAAGCAGATCGAAAGGTGCAACGCTGTGAATATTGTACAACTGCGCGACTGACAATTTGTGACTTTATACAAATGTTGCAAAAGCTTATTGACTTTTCAGAGAAAAAGAAGCATATTGAATACAGTTTCAGTGAATTGTTTTTCAATGAATTAAAATTTACCTAAACAGGAGGACGAAATATGACGAGAAAAGAACAGAAAGAAATGCGGCAGAAGCAGATTATGTTCAAAGCTCTGGAGCTGTTCGTGACAAAGGGTTTCGCGGAAACGAAAATATCCGATATAGCCGAGGCGCTGGATATAAGCGTAGGGCTTCTGTTCCACTACTACGAATCGAAGGAAAAGCTCTGTCTTGAACTGGTAAAAATGGGAGTTGAAGGCACGAAGATGTCCGAGAAGACAAGCTTCGATGACCCGCTTCTGTATTTCGGGAAAGTGCTTGACGGACTTCTGAACGCGGCATCGGAACAACCGTGGGTCTGCATGATGTTCGTACTCATGGCACAAGCGCAGAGACCGGGAATGCCGGACGAGATACGGCAGCTCGCACTGACGGTGGATCAGATACATTTCTCGGCAGGTCTGATAGAACAAGGACAGAAGCTGGGCACTATAAGGGACGGAGACCCGCTCGCTCTGTCAAGCGCATTCTGGTGCGCTGTACAGGGCCTTATGGAATATCACGCAGCTGCCCCCGGAATGCCGCTGCCAGAGACGGAATGGTTACTCGATATATTAAGAAAGGATTGAATAATATGAAGAAGAAGATAGTTATAATCGGCGGCGGAATAGGCGGACTTTCGGCGGGCATCTATGCCCTGAAAGCTGGATATGAGGCAGAGATATACGAAAAGAACCACATCGCCGGCGGCGAATGTATAGGGTGGAACAGAAAAGACTGCCATATCGACAACTGCATACACTGGCTCACGGGAACGAATAAGAACACTTCGCTCTGGCAGATCTGGAACACAATCGGTGCAATAGACGAAAACACACGCTACGCAGACACAGTTAAATTCTACACCTGCCGTCACGGCGGCAAGGAAGCAACGCTCTGGAAGGATCTCAACAGAACGGAAAAGGAACTTATCGAAGCGGCGCCGGAAGACGAAGCCGAGATCAGGAAATTCATACAGCACGTCAGATACGCCGAAGCCTGTGTAATGCCTGTTGAGAAGCCAATGGACATGATGAAGATCGGCGATTACATTAAAATGGGCAAGAGCATGGCAAATATGCCGAAAGTCATGAAAGAATACGGAAAAATCGACCTCAATCAGCTTGCGGAGCGCTTCCGTTCCCCGCTGATGAAAGCACTTTTAAGAGACTATATGCCAGCGGAGTATACTGCATATTCCCTTGTAGTCTCCTACGCCACTATGACGAGCGGAAACGGTGAAGTCCCGCTGGGCGGATCCCTCGCAATGACGAACCGTATAATTGAACGTTTCAGGAACATGGGCGGCAAGCTGTTCACAAACGCGCCCGTAAGGAACATTATAGTTGAGAACAGCACAGCAAAGGGGATCGAGCTGGAGAGCGGAGAAAAAGTTTACGCTGACGAGATCATTTCGGCAGTGGATACAAGCCTTCTGTTCGGCAGATTTCTCGATAAAAAATACACACCAAAGGACTGGGCGGCGGCTTACGAAAGAAGCGCGGACTACCCCGTGATCACCGGTTTCCAGACGGCTTTCGTCACAGACGCGGAGTTCAGCGGGCAGGATACCGTTTTCTTCGACTGCGAACCCGTCAGGATCGGAAGCAGGAGCTTCGACATGATGTCCGTGAAGAATTACAGTTACGACAAGTGCTTCGCGCCCGAGGGAAAGACTGTCCTGCAAACAAACATAGCCCAGTCGGACGTGGATTACCTTTACTGGAAGAGCCTCTCAAAGGAGGAATACAAGGCGAAAAAGCAGGAGCTTGCCGCAGAAATGAGCGCCCGTCTTGTAACGGAATTCCCGGAGCTCGAAGGCAGGCTTGAACTGCTGGACTGCTGGACGCCTGTGACTTATGAGCGCTACTGCGGCGCTTATCACGGAGGATATATGGCTTTCGTAACAAAGCCCGGAGTGAATAAGATCGACTGCAAGGGTACGGTAAAAGGGTTAAAGAACCTCTATATCGCCGGACAGTGGATCATGAGCCCCGGCGGACTTCCGGTAGCAGCGGCATCTGGTAAGTTCGCGGTGCAGAGGATCCTTAAAAAAGAAAAAAGGTCTGTCGATATCTGATCAAATACAGAAATAATGATACCGGAACAGACAATTATTTTATGAACAATGTCACTTAATGATCTCAAACATTCCCATGAAACCGCGGAGTCTGGTCCCTATATCCGTCTCCGGCGGCAGAAGAGCCATTGCCACCTGAAAAAGCTCGCTGCTGTCCGCGTCGGTCTGTATCAGAAAGGCATAGTCGCCCTGAATATCCTTTACCATAAAATCGTGCTGTTCCATATATACACCTCATTCTTCGTTTTCCGCAAGGCAGATGCCCGGCTCATATCCGGCGCCGGCTGATTTTCCGTTATCTGCTTCATTATTGTAATCATAAAACAGTCTGTCTATCAGTCTGTCATATTCCCTGCTGTCTCCGAAAGCAGCTTTTATCATCGCGCCGGCGTTCGTGAACATCAGCCTGAAATACAGCCAGTCACCGAGATCGTCGTACTTTCGCGTGGAATTTATCAGATAATTACGCTTCAGACATCCATACTTTTTGCCGTACTTCCTGCCGTAGCGTTTCAGGCGTTTCGCAGTTTCGATATCCTCCATGGCACGCTTATCGGCAAACCCGCCTATAGCGTCAAATGTCGCCTTTTCTGCCCAGAATATACCGCAGTAGAGACCCGTAAGGCGAAATCCGGCTTCACACATAAGATCGTTGAGTGCCAGCGGTACGGAATATCTCTCGAATATGATGCCCGCGCCTCCGCCGATATATTTTCCGCTTTTCAGCATACGGTACGCTTCACGGATCGTTCCTGTCGTCATGCGGTTATCACAGTCGATCGTCATTATGTATCTGCCGCGGGCAGCCTTGATGCCGGAATTTCTTACCGCCGCGATACAGCGTTCTTCATTGTACACCACCCGGGCGCCGTTTGATTCCGCCAGCTCCGCAGTGCGGTCGGTGCAGCGGTTGCAGACCACTATGATCTCCACTGCGCTGCCGGAACAGGCGAACCGGGAACGGAACGGACTTTCAAAATACCGCGCCGCCCGCTTTACAGAGTCAATGCAGCGCACAACATATTTTTCTTCGTTGTGCGCGGGGATAACTACCGAAAAGATCGTTCTGAATGTTTTCATTTTATTGGTCCTTTTTCCCTGCCAGGATCCGCACTGTTTCCAGCAGTCCTTTATGATGCAGCTCTCTGGGCTCGAAACGTATCAGCGTATAAACAAGCTGCATTACCAGCCCCGCCCCGAATGTGCTTATGAGCGTACCAATGCCAACCTGACCGCCGAGGAGCCAGCCGGCAAGCAGTACAACGCTCCAGAGCAGCACCTCAACAATTCCTATCGGTATCTTCGGCAGCCGCTTGCCCAGCGCCACCAGCAGCGAATCCCGCGGTCCGCAGCACTGCCCGGCACTCATATAAATCCACATTCCAAGAGCCATGAATACAAATCCCAGCAGCATCACGCCGATGCCTATCCACATATTGTCATTCGCCGGCAGAGGATCCACGGTATTGAACATCTGTACGAAATTTCCCGTGAGAAGCGCGTCTATCACCGTCCCGAAGCCTATGCGTTCCCTGAGTATCAGATCAATGACAAGGATCGTGACGGCAATCAGGGTCATCGCAATCCCGTAATTCAGAGGCGTGTGATTCGCAATGCCCATACCGAGACAATCCCACGGCGCAAGCCCGATGTTCGCGTAGATAGTCAGATGCACACCAAGGGAGAACACCAGCAGCCCGAGTACGATTTTCAGCCAGCCGGAAACTATCCGGCTTTTTTCATTATTCCCTTTTTTCATTTGTCCGTTCCATTCTTTTCCGGAATTGCGTACCGGTATATGTTATGTATTATAGCACATTATCATAAAAAATGCAATGGGAAGAAGAAACTGTATGTGCAGGAATATCAGAACACAGAAATAACGCAGAGAGCTCTTGCTCCGCATATTATTGCCGGTTTGCCTGTTAAAATCCTGCCAAATACTTGAAAACGGACCCGATATGTGATATACTGTATTTTGAATATTTATCGCTCCGGTCTTGTGCTGCACAGCGTTTTCCAGAACGGCGGAAACGGAAGATACGCAGCATCGGAGATTTCACTGTATATATACCCAATAAGGAGATATCTAAATGATAAACAAACTGAAAAAACACATAACCGAATACTTCGTAGGAAAAGAGGAAATAACAGAGAATCTGCTTATCTGCCTGTTCGCGGGCGGTCATGTACTGCTGGAAGGAGTTCCCGGCGTGGGCAAGACCACCCTTGCATCAACCCTCGCAAGGTCCGTGAAATGTGATTTCGGACGGATACAGTTCACCCCGGACACTCTGCCCACCGATGTAATGGGCACGGAAATATTCAATATGAAGACCGGAGAATTTGAATACCGCGAAGGCGCGATAATGCATCAGATAGTTCTCGCGGACGAGATAAACCGCACCTCCCCGAAAACGCAGTCCGCGCTTCTTGAAGCTATGGCGGAAAGCCAGACCACCGTCAGCGGCGTGAAGCATAAGCTCCCGCAGCCTTTCATGGTCATCGCTACACAGAATCCGGTGGAGTTCATGGGTACATACCCTCTCCCCGAGGCGCAGACCGACAGATTTATGATGAAGATAACAATAGATTATCCCGAGGAATCCGAAGAGCTCCGAATGACGAAGAATATGCTCAGCGGCAAGACAGCCGATACCGTTGAGAGCGTCATCACATCGGAAGACGTTATGAAGATAAGGGAGCAGACTGCGTCCGTAACCATCAAGGACAACGTAATAGGCTACGCGAGGAATATCGCGGAAATGACAAGAAACGAAAAGCGCTTCGCCCTCGGAGTAAGCCCGAGAGCTGTGCTTGCACTGGTGAAGGCGTCACAGGCAAGGGCGTTTCTTGAAGGACGTGACTTCGTGAAACCCGATGATGTAAAAGCAGTCGCGCCCTTCGTACTCGGACACAGGCTTTCCCTTACCTCCGAAGCGAAGATAGCCAGGGAAAACAAGGACGATATATTGCAGAAACTTATTCAGAAGACAAAGCTCCCGCTGTAAAGACACGGAATATCATCATGAGAAGAAACAGGATCATCTGGCTGTGTCTGTGGGTACTGTCCGTGATCGGGATAAGTCTGAAAGGCGGCGCTGTGACATACGGACTGTTCACCGCGCTGACACTTGTTCCCGTTGTCTCGCTTCTGTACCTGCTGACAGTTTATATGCTTTTCCATATATACCAGAATTCGGAGCAAAGGTTCGTTACAGTGAACGAGCCGGTTCAGTACCGTTTTGCTCTGGTCAACGAATACCCGCTCCAGTTCGTGGGGATACGGGTAAGGTTTTTCACGGATTTTTCCGCTATCACGGATCTTGACGATGAAACGGAATACGAACTGAAGCCCCATACAAGGATAGAAATGACAACTCGTCTGATATGCAGATACCGCGGCGAATATGAGATCGGCATAAAGGAGATCGAGATACAGGATTTCTTCCGTTTGTTCAGGATAAGATACAGGAATAAGGAATGTATACACGCCGTAGTGAAGCCGCGGCTGATAAAAACGGACAGACTGGGGGATATCGAGCTTACCGACGCGGTGAAAGCATCGGAAAACAGCCGCTCGGAACCCGATGTGACAAGCCGTGAATATGTCTCCGGCGACGACCGCAGATTCATAAACTGGAGCCAGTCTGCAAGAACGGGAGCGCTGATGACAAGACTCCTTACCGGCTCCGATCATCAGGAGATCGCAATAATCACGGACACGTTCAGAAAAAGCGGTGAGCCGGCAGAATTCCTGCCGCTGGAAAACAAGGTGCTGGAAACCGCGCTTTCGATAGCATATTATTTCAGCAGAAACAATATCTGCGCCGCCGAATATCATCTCCGTGAAGAGCTGATACGCCTTACGGTTGAAAACACCTGGAAATTCGAAGAATTCTACAACAATATCTCTGAGGTCATGTTCAGCAGTCAGAACGATCACCGTCGGCTGTATGAGACTGCTGTCCGCAGACCCGACATATCGGGAAGCTCAATGGCATTCTTTATCCTTTCATCGTGGGATGCGGAGACCGATGCCCTGCTCTGTGAACTTGAGCGCGGAGGTCTGCGGGTAGAGGTATGCTTTATCGGGGACAATGAGAATGATCTTCCCGACCTGTCCTGTCACAAGAACTGCGGACTGACAAATATTTCACCATATTCCGTATCGACAAAGGAGTCCGGAGGATGACCATACTTTACGACATTATAAATATACTGCCGTTCTCCCTGCTTGCGGTCATGCTTTTCGGCGGGTATGCAGGTATGCCGGAAGACAGCATTTCCGGTTATGTCATCTGCCTGCTCTTTTCGCTCTGGATAATACTTCTCCGCAGTATGAAACGAAAGAACAGACTGCGCGGCACAGGCATCGTCGGAGTCTTTGTGATCGGGCTTCTGATAGCCGCCGGCGAAGAAAACAGACAGCTTTTCATAAGTGAATATTTCTGGGTGATCCACATTCTGTTCCTGTCCGCTGCCGGCTTGATCGCCGCCGTTATTGCGGACAGGAATATCTGGATAAAAAGAGCCGCGTCTGCGGCACTGCTCGTTTATTGCGCTGTCGGAACGATAACAGGACAGGAAATAAGCAAGGAAGTATTTGTGCTGATATGCTTCTGTCTTCTCATCCGCACGGCGGAAGAGATACAAAGACACTGGAAAAAAAGCGGCTGCCCCGATATAAAGGAACACATAACAAGGATATCACCGGCATTCATCTCGATATGTCTCATCATCTGTCTGATACCTTCCCCTGACGAACCCTATGACTGGCAGTTCGCGAAGGATATCTGGAACAATACGGTTGCGGGCATCAGCAGGATATACGGCTTTTTCACCCATATTTCCGACGATTACGGGAATATAGGTTTTTCGGACAGCGGCAGCTTTCTTGCAGGGCTTGGAGAAAACGACGATGAAGTCCTTATAATAGAAGCCGGGAACACGACGATCAAGAATTTCAGACTTGTCGGCTGCGTAAGCGGAGATTTCACAGGCCGGGAATGGGTATTCGACACCGGCAGTGAAAGCCGGTACAGAATGACAGACACTCTGGAAATGGCCTGCGCAGTGAGAAAATATGCAGGCGCGCATCAGTCAGACTTTATGCAGAAGACGGATTTGTACTGCGAGAGCCTTTTCTACAACACACGCTACATTTTTTCTCCGGCTAAGATAAGACTCGAAGCCACAAAAGAAAAAAACTCGGGGAGCAATGCGTCGATCAGCGAAAAAAACGGAAGTATTGTCACGGAGCAAAGGCTAAGTTTCAAGGACAATTATCTTGTCTCATGCTATATACTCAACTACGGCAACCCGGAACTTGCGGAGCTGCTGGACACTGCCGCGCCGATCGACGAGACGGAATGGAAACAGGCCGCCGCAGCGGAGAGTGTGCTTGATAAACCCGGCTTTTCCTTTGAAGATTATAAGCAATACCGCGAAGAGGTTTATGAAAAATACTGCCGTCCGCGCGACCTGCCGGAAGCTGTGAACGAAATACTCGACGGGATAAAGGACACGTCGGCGGGCAGATATGAAGCCGCGAAAAAGCTGGAAAAGTATCTCAGAGAACTGGAGTATTCCACATCACCCGGAGCTCTGCCCGCTTCTGTCACCGACGCCGGGAGCTTCCTTGACTGGTTTCTGTTCACATCCGGAAAAGGCTACTGTATGCACTTTGCCACCGCGTTCGTGCTTATGGCGAATGAAATGGGCATACCGTGCCGATATGTCCAGGGCTACAATGTCAGAAGAGACGTCACCGGCGAAATAGTCGTCAGGGAAAGCAGCGCCCATGCATGGCCGGAAGTGTATTTCGACAACGCGGGCTGGGTGGCATTTGAGCCTACACCGGGCTATTACGTTCCTTCCGGCTGGGGAACATGGGATAAGAACACGGGCGTTCCCGAAAATGAAAAAGCCGATACGGATACCAACGACAGCAAGAACATGCAGGAAGCCGAAAGCAAAGCGGAAGAAACGAAAACGGCTGCGCTTGACCCGCTGATCTTCATTCTGCCCTCACTGGCAGTTGTCGCATTCCTGCTTCTGTTTTATATCTCCGGACGCTCGGCAGCCCGCAGAAAATACGGACAGATGAGCACGGCAGACAGACTGAAATATCTCACAAGACAGAATCTGCGCTTTCTCGGATTCCTCGGGTTCCGTATGGAGGAGGGTGAAACACTTTCGGAATTCTCGGACAGGATCAACAGTTCTGACCGGCAGGATATAAAAGAGAATACCGGCTTTATCCCCGTATATGAGAACGCGGTCTACTCAGACAGGGAAATCACTGCGGAAGATGTTGCCCTGACAGAGAATAATCACCGCAGTCTCCGTGAGCTTGTAAAGAAAAGCAAGCTGCGGTTCAGGCTGCTGCTTCTGATAAGAAAACAGTGATGCCATATAAAACAGATAATCCCGGAAGCAGCGGCAGGCTGCTTCCGGGATTTTTCTGTTCAGAATACGCTGATTAGGGATCATCATCGTCATCAAAGCCGTAATTGAGCATATCGTTATATGCTGCATTGGCTTCCTGACTTGCTTTCTTTTCACGCCACGCGTCTATCTCGCTTCTGATAGATATCATCTCATCGACTACCATTTCGACCTTGGCGGGCTTAACATAGTTCAGATACGAGATCATTCGTTCCATGCCCCTGGGACTGCCGATATGCTTTGCGATCTCATTGCCGAGTTCCGCCGGATAGCCCAGCGCCGTAAGCGCGGAGATCAGTTCGTCACGGGTACGAGCCCATATCTCTCTGTTGTTCATATCATTCTGTCCTCTGCTCCGTTTCTTTTTCTATCCATTCCATAAGTACGCCTACGATATATTCCTGTTCTTCGGCATTCAGCTTTTTTCCCGCAGGTATATGATGCCACTTTTCGAGGCAGCTCCGGCAGCAGCAGGCAGCAGCGTGCTGCGCAATGAATACGGGGTGACCTTTCATTGGGGTCTGTTTTCCGTCATTCTCGGGATTTTCCGCCGATAATCGCTTCTCGACAAATTCCAGTGCATGACTGCGGACAGTCTCAATGCCTTTTTCGGCTATGTGTTCCCTGTCTTTGGCGGAAAGATGAAAACGGCTCCTGAAATCTGACTTTGCGAGTTCCGAAAACAATTCGCCGCGCACGGGAAGTTTATATACTATGCTGTCTGCGCTTCCCTGCCCCGGGATATAACTGAGGCCCGACTTCTTAGCCTGCGGCATCTGCATACTGCGCTCGATGCGATAAGTTCTGCCGTCCTTGATGAATACGGCGCCGGTCTGCTTGAAGGTGAACGGCACCGCGTGGCGTATACACTCTCTGCGGACTTCCTGTATCCAGCGGAAATCACACGCTCTCGCGCTGTCACCGGATTCGCCGCCGCAGGTTACGTGCTCTATAAGCCCGGAAGCAAGATATTTCTCCAGATCTGTTTCGCCCAGCATAGGTTCACAGATGATCTCGCGATGTCTGATCGGCAGTCCCAGTAATATCGGCAGTCTGTAGTCCGCCCGGTCCTGATTTTCACAGGTAGAGCAGATGGTGACGTGTTCCCAGCCGTCTCCCCAGTCCGGAGGCACACACTTTTCAAAGCGGTCTATCCTTTTCGTAATTATATAAAACCGCAGATCCTGCCTTTCGCGTATCATATCCCAGCAGCCCGGTCTCCATTCGTCGGCGTCTTCGAGAAAAAAGTCCGAGGTCATGCAGGCAAAAACGGTACCGCCCTCCGGCGTCAGCTTATACAGACCCTGTCTGTTCTTTTTCAGCGGCAGGCTGTAATCTCCTGTCTTTGTCACGACCGATGCGTCTTTTCCTATGCTCCCGTCACGCCGGTAAACATAACAGTTTGCACAGCCGGGACTTATTTTGTGGCAGCCGTGCCACGGGTTCCAGATCGACATAAACATCACCTTTGCGCAGAGCCGCAATCCCCGGGCCGGGGTTATTGACTTTATATAATAACTGCGCTATAATTTACATATAAAGTATCTTCTTGAAAGGAAGTCACGACAATGATAAACGGACCGATAACCAGAAACATCTACACCGCCGATCCGGCACCCATGGTTTACGGCGGCACGCTTTACCTGTACACCACCCACGACGAGAACGAACTCGTGAACGATTTCTATACTATGTATGACTGGCGGTGCTTTTCCACAACGGACACGGAGCACTGGACAGATCACGGCAGAGTATTCTCACTGGATGATATCGAATGGGCGGACGACCGCGCATGGGCACCCCAGTGCATTGAGCGGAACGGCAAATTCTATCTGTACTGCCCCGTACATAAGAAAAACGGCGGAATGGCAATAGCCGTAGGCATTTCGGACACCCCGACAGGCCTGTTCAGAGACCTGGGTCATCCTCTTGTCGACGAGGGCGACTGGAACGACATCGACCCGACCGTATTCATCGATGACGGGCAGGCTTACCTTTATTTCGGCAATCCCGAGCTCCGGTATGTCCTGCTGAACGAGGATATGATCTCTTATGACACAGACAAGGGCGTCGTCAGGATACCTATGACCGTTGAGTCCTTCGGAAAAGGCGGACACATGACAGGCACGACCTATGGCGAAGGTCCGTGGTTCTATAAACACGGAGATCTGTATTATATGGTCTTTGCAGCCTTTGCCGAAGGTGAGCGTAAAAACGAGCATCTTGCCTACTCCACATCCCCGAGTCCCACCGGCCCGTGGGAATACCGCGGTGTGCTTATGAAGGAAACTTCCTGCTTCACCAACCACCCGGGCATCTGCGACTTCGGCGGA
>JAEEJW010000151.1 GCA_016282095.1 Ruminiclostridium sp.
GCGGTGCTTTCACCTGACTGCGCGGATATCTGGTCCCCGAAAGTCGTCCGCGGCGCTATGGGAAGCCTGTTCAGACTGCCGGTAACGGTAACGCCGCTGCCGGAGTTCATAAAGCGGATCAGAGCGGACGGGTACAGAGTGTATGCCGCTGTACTCAACGAGAAGGCGCGCAGCATAGACGACACGGAGCTTTCCGGGAAATGCGCGGTCGTCATAGGCAACGAAGGTAACGGCGTTTCACCGGAGGTAATAAATTCGGCGGACGCAGATATATATATACCGATAAGAAAAGCGGAATCGCTCAACGCGGCCATAGCGGCGGCGATATTCTGCAATGAGATGCGAAGGAAATGAAAGGATAGGTCATAAAATTGTCCGATTTAGTAATTGTTGAGTCGCCGGCAAAGGCGAAAACTATCAAAAAATACCTCGGCAAGGATTTTGACGTTGTGGCGTCCGTGGGTCATATACGCGACCTGCCAAAGTCAAAGCTGGGTGTGGATATCGAACACGATTTCGAGCCGCAGTACGAGAACAAGCGCGAAAAATCAGCACTGATAAAAGAACTGAAGGCTCAGGCTGCCAAGGCCGATACCGTATATCTCGCAACCGACCCGGACCGCGAGGGTGAAGCGATATCATGGCATCTTGCCCATGTTCTGAAACTCGACGGCAGCAAGCCTATCAGGGTGACGTTCAGCGAGATAACCAAGACCGGCATAAAAAACGGTATGTCCGCGCCGAGAAGCATAGATATGGATCTCGTCAACGCACAGCAGGCGAGACGCATACTCGACCGCATCGTGGGCTACAAGCTGAGCCCGTTCCTGTGGAAGAAGGTGCGCAGAGGCCTGTCCGCCGGACGTGTCCAGTCCGTGGCAGTGCGCCTCATAGTTGACCGCGAAAACGAGATCAAGGCATTTGAAAGCCAGGAATACTGGACTGTTGACGCAAAGCTCCACGGCACGGCATCGAAGAAGCAGTTCCCCTCCAGACTGGCGGAAATAAACGGCAAGAAGGCGGAGCTCAAAACAAAGGAAGAAGCCGACAAAGTGCTGGAATACCTGAAAGACAAGGATTTCATCGTGACAGCGATAAAGAAGTCGGTGCGCAAGAAACAGCCGGCTCCTCCGTTCACCACCTCCACACTCCAGCAGGAAGCATCCCGCAGACTTTCATTCAACGCCAGAAGAACCATGAAGGCCGCACAGGAGCTTTATGAGGGCGTTGAGATAGAAGGCCGCGGAGCGGTGGGTCTCATTACCTACATGAGAACCGACAGCCTGCGTGTTTCCGAGGAGGCGCAGAAAGCCGCCGCGGAAATGATAAAGCAGCGCTTCGGCGAAGAGTATCTCCCCGCGAAGCCCCGCATCTACAAATCCCGCAGCAATTCGCAGGACGCTCATGAGGCTATACGCCCCTCTACAATAGACATTCTGCCGGACGAGGTGAAGTCCAGCCTCACTTCCGATCAGTACAAGCTCTATAAGCTGATCTGGGAAAGATTTATGGCGAGCCAGATGGAGAACGCTCTGCTGGATTCGGCAGCTATAGATATAACCGCAGGCAACTGCCTGTTCAAGACCACCGGCTTCACCGTGAAGTTCGACGGCTTCACGAAGCTGTATGAGGAAGCCTCCGACAGCAGCGACGAAGAAGGCGGCGCAATACCGAAACTCACCAAGGACGAGAAGCTGACCGTCATGTCGCTGCTGGGGAACCAGCACTTCACCCAGCCGCCTCCGCGCTACACAGAAGCCACGCTCATCAAGGCGCTGGAAGAGAACGGCATAGGCCGTCCGTCCACCTATGCTCCGACTATCACCACCATACTCGACCGTCACTATGTGGAACGAGAACAGAAGCAGCTCAAACCCACACCGCTGGGAGATGTCATCACCGAGCTTCTGAAAGAGCATTTCGAGAATATAGTGGATACCAAGTTCACAGCTCAGATGGAGGGCGACCTGGATAAAGTCGAAGAGGGCAAGGAGCAGTGGTACGAAGTCCTGAAGGACTTCTACGGCGACTTCGCGGTGACCCTCGAAAAGGCGGAGCACGATATGGAGGGCAAGCGCGTAAAGGTGCCCAACGAGCCCACGGATATCATCTGCGAGAAGTGCGGCCGCCACATGGTGATAAAGATCGGACCTTACGGGAAATTCCTCGGCTGTGAGGGCTTCCCGGAATGTACGAATACCCGCAAGATCGTCACCGAGACCGGAGGCTGCTGTCCCAAGTGCGGCAAACGTATGCTCGCCCGCAAGAGCAAGAAGGGCAAGCCCTTCTTCGGCTGTGAGGACTACCAGAACTGCGGCTTCATGACATGGGACACCCCCATACCGGACAAATGCCCGCAGTGCGGCTCGACACTGTTCAAGAAGTCGGGCAGAAAGGGCAAGGTCTACTGCGCCAAAGAAGGCTGCGGTTACGAAGCAGATGCCGGAGACACCAAGGAATGAGAATAACCGTTATAGGAGCGGGACTTGCGGGCAGCGAAGCCGCATGGGCTGCGGCGAACCGCGGCGCAGACGTGACGCTTGTTGAAATGAAGCCCGCAAAGATGTCTCCCGCACATAGATACAGCGGCTTTGCGGAGCTTGTTTGCAGCAATTCCCTGAAAGCTGCCCGTGTGGACAGCGCGGCGGGTATGCTGAAAGAAGAGATGAGACTCCTTGGGTCGCTGACCATGGAGGCCGCCGCTGCCACCGCCGTTGAAGCCGGCGGAGCTCTGGCCGTCAACCGCACGGACTTTTCGGACTATGTGACCGCGAAGATCCGCTCGCATCCGCGCATAACGGTCGAGGAGCGTGAAGTGACGGAGTTCCCGGAACGTGACACGATCGTAGCCACGGGGCCGCTGACCAGCGACGCGTTCGCGCAGGTCATATACGGAAGGCTCGGGAAGGCGCTGAGCTTCTACGACGCTGCCGCTCCCATAGTCACAGCGGAAAGCATAGACACCGGAAAGGCATTCTACGCATCGCGCTATGACAAGGGCGGTGCCGATTACCTGAACTGCCCCTTCAGCAGGGAAGAGTATGAGGCATTCTATGAAGCTCTTGTGAACGCGGAAACGGCACCTCTGCACGAATTCGAGGATCTGACGGTGTATGAGGGCTGTATGCCGGTGGAGGTGCTTGCCAGGCGAGGCATAGACAGCGTGCGCTACGGCTGCATGAAACCCGTGGGGCTCACCGACCCGCGCACAGGCAGACGTCCCTACGCGGCAGTGCAGCTGCGCAAGGAGAATACCGAGGGTACGATGTTCAACCTCGTGGGATTCCAGACAAACCTGAAATTCGGTGAGCAGAAGCGTGTGTTCGGCATGATACCCGGACTTGAAAATGCCGAGTTCGTGCGCTACGGCGTTATGCACAGAAATACATTTCTGAATTCTCCGGAGCTGCTGGACAGCGGATTCAGGCTCAGGGGCAGTGAAAACATATATTTCGCGGGGCAGATGACAGGCGTGGAAGGTTACACCGAAAGCGCCGCCAGCGGCATCATAGCCGGCATCAACATAGTCCGCGCACTGAACGGACAAGAGGCTCTGCCGCTGCCGCCGACCTCCATGACCGGAGCTCTGGCGCTGCACGTCAGCACGCCCAACGCGGATTTTCAGCCCATGGGAGCAAATATGGGACTTCTGCCGGCACCGGAGACACATATAAAGAACAAGCAGGAACGCTATGCGGCGCTGGCAAAGCGAGGCATAGATGATTATAAGGACATGATCGGGAGGATCGTATGAGGATAGCGGTAGACGCTTTCGGCGGCGACAACGCCCCGGACGAAGTGATTAAGGGCGCAGCCGAAGCGATAAAGGAATATGGCGTCGAAGTCGTGCTTACAGGTGACGAGGCGAAGATAAACGAGCGCATCGCGGCACTGGGCATTGACCGGACAGGCATAAGCATAGAGCACGCCGAGGGCGTGATACAGATAGAGGACGACCCCATGGACATCCGCAAGGGCAAGCCGAAAGCCGGCTGCTCCATGGGAAAGGCTTTCGCGCTCGTCAATGAGGGCGCGGCGGATGCTTTCGTCAGCGCGGGCAGCACTGCGGCCATCGTAGTGGGCGGCACCGTGGTGACCGGCAGATTAAAGGGCGTCAAGCGCCCGGCGCTGGTGCCGATAATGCCCAGCACAAGCGGCCTGTACCTGCTGCTGGACGGCGGAGCAAATGCCGAATGCCGCCCTGAGATGCTCCTGCAGTTCGCTGTAATGGGCTCGGTCTATATGGAGCGCATAATGGGCATGAAGAACCCGAGGGTCGGTCTGCTCAACATCGGAGCAGAGGAGGAAAAGGGACGCGAGCTGGAGCACGGAGCCTATGAGCTCCTGAAAATGTCCGGCCTCAACTTCGTCGGCAACGTCGAAGGCAGAGACGTGCCGCTGGGAGCAGTGGACGTCATCGTCACCGACGGATTTACCGGAAACATCTACCTCAAGACCGTGGAGGGCATGGGCAAATTCATGAAGAAGGCTCTCAAGGAGGACATATTCGGCGGCGGACTTTCAAAGATCGGCGCGCTGTTCGCCATGAAGGGCATAAAGAAGATATCAAAGCAGATGGACTACCGCGAAGTCGGCGGCTCACCGCTGCTGGGCGCGGCAAAGCCTGTTTTCAAGGCTCACGGCAGCAGCGACGCTCTCGCGTTCAAGAACGCGATACGTCAGGCGAAGGAATTCGTGGAAAAGGACGTGAACGCACAGATAGCGGCGGCACTGGCTGCTGTGGGCGAAAAGACGAAAGAGGCGGCAGATGATCGAGTTTGAAAAAGCAATAGGCTACACTTTCAATAACCGTGCGTATGCCGAAAGGGCTCTGACCCATTCGTCCTATGTCAACGGCAAGCACGGCAGCAACGAGCGCCTTGAGTTCCTCGGGGACAGCGTTCTGTCCGTGGTAGTGTCGAAGTACCTTTTTGAGTCACTGGACGTGCCGGAGGGCAGACTGACGAAAATACGCGCCAAGCTGGTTTGTGAGGATACACTTTACAAGTTCGCCAGACGCATAGACCTCGGCAGTTTCATAAAGCTCGGCAAAGGCGAGGAAAGCACCGGCGGCCGCAGCAGGAAATCCATACTCGCGGACGCTTTCGAGGCGGTCATCGCGGCGATATACCTTGACGGCGGACTTGCAGCCGCTTCGGAATATGTGCTGAAATTCATGCCGCCCATTGAGCTCATAAAGAGCGACAAACTCATAATCGGGGACTATAAGACCAGCTTGCAGGAAGTGATCCAGCGAAACCCCGAAGAACATATAGAATATGTGATAACCGACGAGACAGGCGCCGCCCACTGCCGCACATTCACGGCAAGAGTGCTTCTGAACGGCCAGTCCATAGGCGAAGGCTCGGGACTGAGCAAGAAGGAAGCCGAACAGGCCGCGGCAAAGGAAGCCCTGTCGCTCATGGGATATGAAACAGACTAATATATCGGTGTTCGTGCCGCATTACGGCTGTCCGCACCGCTGCACGTTCTGTGACCAGCGCTCTATCAGCGGTACGCAGGCTCCGCCCGCGGCGGAGGAAGTCTCCGCTCTGCTGGACGGTCAGGCCGGGCATCTGCGGGAAACGGATACCCGGGCGGAGATAGCTTTCTTCGGAGGGAGCTTCACCGGCATTGACGAGAACTATATGCGGTCGCTGCTTGCGGCTGCCCGGGACGCCGTGCGGAAATACCCGGACATCTACACCGGCATACGCTGCTCGACAAGGCCGGACTTCATAAACAGCCGGATACTCGGAATACTTGAAGAATACGGCATGACTGCGGTGGAGCTGGGCGCCCAGAGCATGGACCCGGAAGTCCTGCGCCTCAACGAGCGCGGACATTCGCCGGAAGACGTGGAACGCGCTGCGGCGATGATACGGGAGCACGGTTTTTCACTCGGGCTCCAGATGATGACCGGATTGTACGGCGACAAGCCTGAATACTGTATAAAAACGGCGGAGCGCTTCATAGCGATGAAAGCGGATACCGTACGCATCTACCCGACTGTGATACTCGAAGGCACGCGGCTGGGAGAGCTGTACAAGGCCGGGAAATACAAGACATTCACATTTGATGAGACCATAGATATCTGTGCTAAGCTGCTGCGTATGTTTGACGCGGCAGGCATACCGGTGATAAGGCTCGGCCTCCACGCAAGCGAGGAGGTCGAAGCAAAGATGCTGGGCGGCGTATATCACCCGGCACTCCGGGAGATAACCGAGAGCAGGATATTCTTTGAGGATATGCTGTCGGAGATGAAGCGGCTGGGCGGAACGAGATTCATTGTCTGCACCGACCCGAAGAACATCAGCAAAGTCTCCGGCCAGAAGAAAGAGAACAGAAGAAAGCTCGGAGAACTCGGATACAGATTTGATATAAAAGGCGAAAAAGGAACAAGACTAAGGATATATGCACTTCAAAACACTTGAGATACAGGGCTTCAAGTCCTTCGCGGACAAGACCGTCCTGAATTTCGACACGAAAATGACCGCCGTGGTCGGCAGCAACGGCAACGGCAAGAGCAATATAAGTGATGCGCTCCGTTGGGTAATGGGTGAGCAGGGCGCAAAGACACTGCGCGGCGACAAGATGGAAGACGTTATATTCCACGGCACCGTATCCCGCAAGCAGATGGGCTTTGCCAAGGTCTCACTGACCATAGACAACACGGACAGAGCGCTGGGACGCGACACCGATGAAGTGGTCATAACCCGCAAGCTCTATCGTACCGGCGACAGCGAATACCTGATAAACGGCGACAAAGTACGCCTGAAGGACATTCAGGAACTTCTTATGGGAACAGGCCTCGGGCGCGAGGGCTACTCGATAATCGGACAGGGCAGAGTCGCGGAGATAGTGAACGCCAAGGGCTCACAGCGCCGGGAGATCTTCGAGGAAGCCGCGGGAGTATCAAAATTCCTGCACCGCAAGGCCGAGGCAGAACGCGAACTCCAGCGTGCCGATGCCAACTACCAGCTGCTGAAAAACACCGAGGAGCAGCTCGGCGAACGCGTTCCCGTGCTCAAAAGGCAGTCCGAGAAGGCAATGAAGGCCACAAAGCTCAAAGAACGGGAAAACATCGTGGAGATATCCGTCACTACGGCGGAGATCGGCCGTATCGGCAAGGATATGACCGCTATCGAGAATACTATACTCGTGAATCAGGGTCAGTGCGAACACTTCGACCGGGAGCTGCGGGAGCTGGACGAGGAGAGCGAGGCTCTGGCACTGAAAAAGTCCCAGTACGCCGCAAAGGTGGAAGAGCTGCGCAGAAGTTCGGCTTCGGCGCGTGATGCGGTGGCGGAGGCCGACAAGAACATCGCCCTGCTGGAAAGCGAGATAAAGCACAACGACGAAAAGATCGAAGATATAGAGAAACGCAGGAAGGAAGCAGGCAAGAGCACCGAGGAGCTCACCGCGCGCATAGCCGGGCTCGAAAAGGCCGCAGACGCGAAGCGCCGTGAAGCCGCCGCTGTCGGAGACGAGATAGAAAAGCTCCGTAAGAGTCTGGAATCCGCCGAAGCCGGTGACAAAGAACTCGACGACGAGCACAAGGTTCTGGACGCGCAGACGAGCGCCATGTACTCGAAGCTGACAGAAGCTACCATTACTCTCCAGCAGGCGCGCAAGGTGCGTGACGAGCTGGCGGAGCGCATAGAGGCCGACACCAGACGCATCGACGAGCGTGAGCAGGCCGCGGACGCTTCCAGAGCGCGCCGCAGAAGCCTGAAGAACCAGCTTGAGAGCCTGACGGAAGAAAAGTCCGAGCTGGAAAACAAGCTCAGCGGCTACAACAGACTGTACGAGAACAAAAACTCGAAGCTGACGGAGAGCCGCACGGTCTATGAGCAGCTCCGCAGGAGCTACGACAGCAAGAAGCAGCGTCTGGAACTGCTGACCGACGTTGAGCGTAATATGTCGGGCTACTTCACCAGCGTCAAGAACGTCATGTCCGCAAAGAAGAGCGGACGGCTCGGCGGCATACACGGCACCGTCGCGGACATCGTATCCGTTGACGGAAAGTACGCCCGCGCCATTGAGACCGCCCTCGGAAACGCTATGCAGAACATCATCGTTGACAGCGACGAAACAGCGAAGCGCTGCATAAACTTCCTGAAAGAGACAGGCGGCGGCCGCGCTACATTCTACCCGCTGAACACCATAAAGGGCAGCGCCCTCGATCAGCCGGGCATAGAGGACGAGGACGGCTTTGAGGGCCTCGCGTCGGAACTGATAAGCTGCGATGAGAAGTACCGCGCCATAGTGCGGTCCCTGCTGGGCAGGACAGCCGTTGCGGACGACCTGAACTCCGCCAACCGCATAGCGAAGAAGTACGGATACAGATTCAGGATAGTTTCGCTGGACGGACAGATAATAAACGCGGGCGGTTCGCTGACCGGCGGTTCCGCGGACAGCAAGAACGCCGGCATAATCACCCGCAAGCAGGAAATGGAAACCCTGGAAAAGGATATAGAGCAACTGTCGGAGAAGATAAAAGTCTCCCAGACGGATTATCAGGCACTCTCCGCCGAAGTGGGCAAGATGTCGATCGAGATCGAGGGTTTCACCGAGCGCATAAACAGCCTGAAGCAGGACGAAGCGCGCATCACCGCCGAGATAAACGGTGTCAGGGATCTTATCGCGCAGTCCGAGCAGCAGCAGGAGGACGCCGAGAACGCCATAGCGCACAGCAGGAAGCAGGCAGCTGAGCAGGACGAACTGATAAAGAACTGCGCAGAAGAGGAAGCAGACCTGAAAAAGCGCATAGCCGAAAACGAGGAAAAGCTCAGAACCGCGGGCGACAAGCTGGAAAAGGCCGCAAATGCCAGGGCAGAGATATCGGAAAAGATATCCGCCCTGAACCTGTCGAAGATCACGGCGGAGAAGGACGCGGAAAATCTCGATTCACAGCGCGCTGATGCCGAGAACGCAAAAGCCGCAGCCGCCGGAAGCGGTGAGCGCTTTGACCGCGAGATCGCGGAGGTAAGGGCGAACACGGAACAGCTCCGCAAGGACATAGAGATCGAAAAGCAGAATATAGAGCACGCCAACGAGCGCTACGGCGACACGAAGAAGGCCATAGACGCGGCGATAGAGCAGGAGAACTCCTGCGAACAGCGCATTAACGCCATTTCAAAGGAAGTCCGTGAAAAGAACGAGGACAGGCTGAAATTCTCCAACGCCCTCGCAGCGGCAACCGAAAGAAAGAGTGCCGCTGAAAAGGAAAAGGAAAAACTGATACTGACGCTGTGGGATAAGCACCAGATGACGTTCAGCGAGGCTCAGGCTCAGGCTCAGCCGCTTGAAGGCGACCTCTCCGATGCCCGCAAGGAATTGCAGGAGCTGAGCAGACAGCTGAAAGCCCTCGGGGACGTGAACTTCGCGGCGATAGACGAGTATGAGGAAGTCAAGCAGCAATATGATGCGCTTTCCCAGCAGCTCACCGACGTAGAGAAGTCGAAGAACGAGCTGGAAAAGCTGATCGCAAAGCTGACGGCAGACATCAAGTCGCAGTTCCTGCAGAGCTTCAACGACATCAACGAGAAGTTCAGCAAGATATTCGTGGAGGTATTCGGCGGCGGCGAGGCTCATCTGGAGCTCATGGATCCGGAGAACGTGCTGGAGAGCGGCATAGAGATCTTCGCGGCGCCTCCGGGCAAGCTGATAAAGAACCTGATATCGCTGTCAGGCGGCGAGCAGACCATGGTTGCCATAACGATATACTTCGCGATACTGCTGCACCGCCCGACGCCGTTCTGTATGCTTGACGAAGTCGATGCGGCACTTGACGAGATAAATGTTGTAAAATATGTGACGTATCTGAAACGCTTCTGCACACGCACGCAGCTCATGATAATCACGCACAGGCGCGGCACGATAGAAGGCTGCGATGTGCTGTACGGCGTGTTCATGCAGGAAAAGGGCGTGTCGAGACTGATACATCAGGAACTTATCGACGAAATGGAACTGGAACTGGATTAAGCGGCCGGAGCGTTCACAGGATTTGAACGCTGATACGGCGCGGAGGATTTATGGGATTTTTCAGTAAATTAAAAGAAGGATTGAAAAAGACAAAGGACAGCTTTGTCGCAAAAGTGAATGTGCTCGTGAATTCGTTCACGAAGATAGACGAGGATTTCTTCGAGGAGCTTGAGGAAACGCTTATACTGTCCGATATCGGAGCGGTTACGGCAGAAAATATCTGCACCAAGCTCCGCGCCGAAGTCAAGCGTACCGGCACCACCGAAACAACGGCTGTAAAGGGTCTTCTGAAAGGCATCATCGCGGATATGCTGCGCGGCGACAACTCGCTGGCGCTGGATACGAAACCCTCGGTGATACTCGTTATCGGGGTCAACGGCGCGGGCAAGACAACGACGATAGGAAAGCTCGCCCGCAACCTGAAAAACGACGGTAAAAAGGTACTTGTGGCGGCAGCGGATACGTTCCGTGCAGCGGCTATCGAGCAGCTCAATGTCTGGACCGACAGGGCAGGCGTCGATATAATCAAGCGCGCCGAGGGCAGCGACCCGGCTTCCGTGGTATTTGACGCCTGCGCGGCGGCAAAGGCGCGGAACGCGGATGTGCTTATAGTTGATACCGCCGGAAGACTGCACAACAAGAAGAATCTTATGGAGGAGCTCCGCAAGATATCCCGTATCATAAATCAGCAGCTGCCGGACAGCTCCCTTGAGACTCTGCTGGTGCTGGACGCCACTACGGGACAGAACGCCGTCAATCAGGCGCGGCTGTTCAAGGAGGTCTGCGACATCACAGGAATCGTACTCACCAAGCTGGACGGCACCGCAAAGGGCGGCATAATCCTGCCCATAAAGGACGAGCTTCAGATACCCGTCAAGCTGGTGGGCGTAGGCGAGAAGATAGACGATCTGCAGAACTTCATTCCCGAGGATTACGCGGAGATACTGTTCGCTGACGACGGAAAGAACAAGGACGAAGAAGAGGATAACAAAGAAGAATGAAACTTATAATAGCAACCAATAATCAGGGTAAGGTACGGGAAATAAAACAGATGCTCGAACCGCTGGGCTATGAACCCGTATCACTGAAAGACGCAGGTATAGAGATAAACGTAGCCGAGGACGGCGACACCTTCGAAGAAAACGCTCATTTAAAGGCAAAAGCGGTGTATGATATCTGCCATTGTCCGGTGCTTGCCGACGACAGCGGACTTGAAGTGGACTTCCTTGACGGAGCCCCGGGCATTTACTCGGCACGCTACGCCGGAGAGAATGCCACCGATGAGCAGCGCATACAGAAAATACTCGATGAACTGGACGGAGTCGATACAAGTATGCGGACGGCGCGTTTTGTCTGCGCCATGTACTGCATACTCGACGACGAGACCGAGTACAGTGTCCGCGGGACGCTCGAAGGCTTCATAGGCGAGGAGCCCATGGGAGAGAACGGTTTCGGCTACGATCCCATATTCATGGTGGACGAAGACACCAGCGTCGCGATGCTGTCCGCAGAGGAAAAGAACCGCATCAGTCACCGCGCGTCCGCGCTCAGGCAAATAACGGATATATTATCCGAAGAACAGGGAGGAAAATAAAATGAACAAATTGGCAGCAACGATCATGGAAAAGAAGGTAAAGGAAACGGCTTCCGCGGTAGCGCAGGCTGCGGAGGAGATCGTGACCATGAGCAAGAAGACATTCGCGCTTGAGATAGCGGTGGCTGTTCTCGGCGGTATCGTGCTCGGTATGTTCCTTTCGCCCCGCAAGAAAGTATCCTACAAGATCGCCAGCAACAACCGCATAAACACGGAACACGATGAAGACGGCGACGAAGACGAGGAAGAGGATGCCGACTCCGACGATGATAACGATGAGGACGAAGATGACGACGATATCCCGGACAACGGGAAGTTCATAAAGCTGTAAGGGAGAACTTATGACAGGAAAACAGAGAGCAAAGCTCCGCGGTATCGCAAACGGCTATGAGACAATACTGCTGGTGGGCAAGAACGGTGTTACGGACGAAGTGGTGAAGCAGGCCGATGAGGCTCTGTCCGCCCGCGAGCTGATAAAGGGCAAGGTACACGAGACCTGCGAGCTCACCCCCCGCGAAGTATGCGGCGAGCTCTGCGAAAAACTGAACGCAGAGCCTATACAGGTGATCGGCACCAAGTTCGTGATATACAGGCAGAACCGGGACCCCGATAAGAGGGTAGTGTTTACAGATGAGTAAGATCGGAATTTTAGGCGGCACCTTTGACCCGCCGCACATCGGGCATATATCGCTGGCACAGCAGGTAAAGAAGGAGATGAAGCTCTCCGAGGTGCTGGTCATACCCGCGTTCAGAACCCCGTTGAAGAAGGACGGCACTTCGTCCTACAAGGACAGGTTCGAGATGACGAGACTGACCTTCGAGGGCATGGAAGGCTTTGCCGTGTCCGATATCGAGAAGAAGCTCGGCGGCATGAGCTACACCATAAACACCGTAAGGGCGCTGAAAGAGATATATCCGCAGAAGACCGAGTTCTATCTTATCATAGGCGGAGATCAGCTTTTCCAGATTGAGAAGTGGTTCCGCTATGAGGCAATACTGAAGGAGTGCCGCGTCGTTGCCGTGACCCGGGGCGATATCAGCTACACCGATATGCAGGAGTATGCCAACGAGCTGGGCAGAGTGCGTGTGCTGAACATGGACATTCCGGACATTTCCTCGCATGAGATACGCACAAAGGCCGCGGCCGGCGAAGATATCTCGGCTCTTGTGGCTCCGGCGGCGGCTGAATACATCAGAACGGAGGGCCTGTACCGTGGCTGATGACTACAAGGCTCTGATAAAGGGCATGATGGGTAAGAAGCGCTTTATCCACAGCTGCAACGTGGCAGATATGTGCGTAAGACTGGCGGAGATATTCGGCGAGGACAGGGAAAAGGCCTACATAGCCGGCATACTGCACGACTGCCGTAAGGAAGCCGACGCCGATACGCAGAAGCGGGAAATGATGTCGGCAGGGTATTATATCGATCCTGCGGAGCTGGCCTCAAAGAGCACATGGCACGGCATAGCCGCCGCTTACTATGTGCGGCACGAACTGGGGATAGAGGACAGGGATATTTGTGACGCGATACGGTATCATACAGTGGCGCACGCCGCTATGACGAAGCTGGAAAAGATCGTGTATCTCGCCGATCTTGTGTCCGCCGAGCGCGACTACCCCGATGTGGAAAAGTACAGGGCTTATGCGCTGAAAGATCTGGACGACGGTATGTACCGCGCGCTGAAATGGTCGATAGGAAACCTCAGCGCCGACGATAAGAAGATACCCGTCTGCACTGTCGAAGCGTTCAACTACTACATGGACAAGCGGAAGAAAAAAGGAGACTGAAATGACAGATATCGAAGAAGTAAAGGTCGCGGTAAAGGCTCTCGACTCTAAGAAAGCGGGCAATATCCGTGTTATACGCATAGGTGACATCACTGTGCTGGCTAATTATTTCGTCATCGCGGAAGGCACCAGCTCCACGCAGGTGAAGGCTCTTGCCGATGAGGTGGAGTTTCAGATGGGCGAGAAGGGCGTTCAGCCCAAATGCTCGATCAATCAGCAGGGAACAAGCTGGATAACCCTCGACTACATCGACGTGGTGGTACACGTTTTCCTCAACGAGACCCGCGAGTTCTACGGGCTTGAAAAGCTCTGGGCAGACGGCGAGGAAGTTGACGTGTCGGGATTTCTCACGGACTGATTTGTAGATTTTCACAACAAAACAGGCGGAATTGCCCTGTTTTAAGGCCTCCGGTGCCGAAAATAGGCGGTACAATTTGTTTGATATGCCGAAATTGTGCGTTTCGGGGCAAATTATACTTGACAAAATTTGTTATATAATGTATAATGACTTGTGGGTTTAAGTCATACCCGTAATACAGATC
The DNA here is from genome assembly GCA_016282095.1 of Ruminiclostridium sp. Classification (GTDB taxonomy): domain Bacteria; phylum Bacillota; class Clostridia; order Oscillospirales; family Ruminococcaceae; genus Ruminiclostridium_E. Next base: position 13,913 of record JAEEJW010000151.1, read on the forward strand.
ATTACGAATAGTTTTGATATTTTATCCTGTGCCGTTAAGGCAAAGGGAGGGAAACAGGAATGGCAGAGATACGTCTTGGCAAAAACGAGTCGCTGGATACCGCTCTTAAGCGTTTCAAGCGTTCGTGCGCAAGAGACGGCGTGCTTGCTGAAGTTCGTAAGAGAGAACACTACGAAAAGCCTTCTGTAAAGCGTAAGAAAAAGTCAGAAGCTGCTCGCAAGCGCAAGTTCAAGTAATGCTGTTACACAGGATTTAAGCGGTCTCGCGCAGACCGCTTAATTTGTTGTATATGGCCCGTACAGAAAAAGAGATATGTTATGCCGCTTTTTAAACCGAAATACTGGATAAAGAACGTGCTGTGCATAGACAGGGAATTTCTCGGCGAGCACGGTATAGATGCGCTTATCCTCGACCTTGACAATACCCTTTCGATGCACGGGGATCCTGCCGCTGAGGAGGGCATACCCGAGTGGCTCGATAAGATGCGCGCGGAGAACGTGCCTATGGTGGTGGTGTCCAACAATACCAACCGCCGTGTGGCTCCGCTGGCGCGCAAGCTGGGGCTGCCCTTCGTCGCGAACGGAGCCAAACCTCTGACGATAGGTCTCACAAGAGCACGAAAACACATGGGCACCGACAAAAAGCGCACCGCGGTCGTCGGAGACCAGATATTCACCGATGTCATGGGCGGCAATCTCGCAGGTATGCCGACGATACTCGTTGAGCCGTTCCACGCCGAGAAGAATCTGTTCTTCAGGATCAAACGCGCCGCCGAAGGCCTTGTTTTCCGGCGTGACCCGAGTAAGATGACGAAAGGACACTGAAATGAAGATATTTGTCATAAACGGACCCAATCTCGATATGCTCGGGAAGCGCGAACCGGAGATATACGGCTCCGACACGCTGGAGAGCATAAACGCCGGGCTTAAGGAGTTCTGCGATACTGTCGGGGTCGAACCGGAGTTCTACCAGTCCAATTCCGAGGGCGCTCTCATAGACATCATTCATTCGGCCCGCGGCAATGCCGACGGCATCGTCATAAACGCGGGCGCGTACACCCATTACAGCATAGCGATACGCGATGCCATAGCCGCGGTGGAGCTGCCCTGCGTTGAGGTACACCTGTCCAACGTACACAAGCGCGAAGAATTCCGGCACAAGTCGATGATATCCGCAGTCTGCACAGGCGTTATATGCGGCTTCGGAAAGAAAGTTTACAGGCTTGCGATAGAAGCACTCATAAACTGATAAAGGAGAACCGGCACCAATGACAAGAACAGACAGAATAGCGGCATCGCTGAAGGACAGCTCTCACGCCGCTATGCTCACAAGTCCCGTTTCGAGGCAGTATGCGACGAGCTTTCGTTCCTCCGCGGGAGTCGTGTTCATTACAAAGGAGAAAAGCTATTTTCTCATAGACGCCAGATATTACGAGCACGCGGCGCGTGAGGCAAAGGGCGTTGAAGTTATACTCCTCACAGACACCCGCAGACAGCTCTATTCAATAATCGAAGAGCACGGCATCAAGACTATCTCGATAGAGAGCAAGACCGTGACGGTAAACGAGCTGAATGACTACCGGAAGCTCTTCGGGACACTTGAGATCGACGAATCCGACTGGCTCTCCAACACACTTGAAAAGATGCGTCTCATAAAGAGCGAGGAAGAGATACAGAAAATAGAGGCTGCCCAGCGCATAGCCGAAGCGGCGTTCCAGAAGCTGCTCGGACAGCTCCGCCTCGGCATGACCGAAAAGCAGGTCGCCTCGGTGCTGGATTTCTTCATGATGGATCTGGGCGCGGACGGCATATCGTTCGATACTATTGCGGCTTCAGGCATAAATTCGGCCTGTCCTCACGCCGTTCCTACCGATAAACCGCTCCAGAAACACGAATTCCTGACACTTGACTTCGGCGCGGTAGTTGACGGATATCATTCCGATATGACAAGAACAGTCGTTATCGACGAAGCGGACGAACACATGAAGGAAGTCTACAATGCCGTGTGGAGCGCCAATGCCGACGCTATGAAGGCAGTCCGCGCCGACGTCACCGGCAAGCTCGTTGACAGCGTTGCCCGCAGCACTCTTGACGCGTGGGGCTATGACGAGTACTTCACTCACGGCCTCGGCCACGGCGTAGGTCTCGAGATCCACGAAGCTCCGACTGTTTCCTCAAAGAGCCCCTATACCCTGCACGAGGGCATGGTGATAACCATTGAACCGGGCGTTTATATCCCCGGGAAATACGGTGTGCGCATCGAGGATATGGTGCTCGTCACCTCCGACGGTTTCAGACTGCTCACCAACGCGCAGAAGACACTTATCAAGATCTGAACCCCGCGCAGAAAACAAATATAAGCACGGATACTGCGGCGGAAAGCTGTATTCAGAAAAAATAAGGAAATTTCAAAAAAACTATTGCAATTTGTGGAAAAATACAGTATAATATATGAGATAGTTATGCAAAAAAATTCAGGAGGATTAAATCATGATCACAGCAGGCGATTTCAGAAACGGAATGACCTTTGAAGAAGACGGCCAGGTAATGCAGGTCGTTGAGTTCCAGCACGTTAAGCCCGGCAAAGGCGCGGCTTTCGTAAGAACCAAGACCAAGAACGTTATCACAGGCGCGGTAGTTGAAAAGTCCTACAACCCGACAGCAAAGTTCCCCACTGCGTTCGTTGAGAGAAAGGATATGGAATACACATATTCCGACGGCGCTCTCTATCACTTCATGGACAGCGAAACATACGAGGATGTTCCGATCAACGCTTCCGAAGTAGGCGACAACTTCAAGTTCGTAAAGGAGAACATGGTCTGCAAGGTACTTTCCTACAAGGGCAAGGTATTCGGCGTTGAGCCCCCCAACTTCGTTGAACTCGAAGTTACCCAGACAGACCCCGGCTTCAAGGGCGATACAGCTACAAACGCCACAAAGCCCGCTACGCTTGAGACAGGCGCTGAGATCCGTGTTCCGCTGTTCATCGATATCGGCGATGTTATACGCATCGATACAAGAACAGGCGAATACATGGAGCGCGCAAACAAGTAACAGTCAACCGGAAACTATTATACGGAGGTAATATTATGGACAACATGACTATTGCCGAAAAGGTCTCCTATATCAAGGGCCTTACCGAGGGTATGAAGATAGACACCGCAACAAACGAGGGCAAAGTCCTCGCGGCTATCCTTGACGTACTCGGAGATATCGCACTCAATATCGAGGATATCGACAGCGACCTCGCGGACCTCACCGATGTGGTCAACGATGTCGAGGACGACCTCATGCAGCTTGAGGACTATGTTTACGATGAGGACGACGATTACAGCGCTCCCGACGATGATGAGGAGCTCTATGAGATCACCTGTCCCGACTGCGGCGAGACAATAACCGCCGATTTCGATGTCATCGCGGACGGAGAGATCAAGTGCCCGAACTGCGGTGCGGATCTTGAATTCGACCTCAGCGCTCTCGATAACGAAGACTGATAGATCAATAAACAATAACGACAAAATAACATTTGTTTTGGGGCGGGGTGAGATTCCCCACCGGCGGTAACGGAGCCTGCACAGGCCTTCCGAAAGTCCGCGAACTCCCGTGAGGGAGCCGAACCGGTGAGATTCCGGTACCGACGGTCATAGTCCGGATGGGAGAAACAAAAAAGCGTACAGATATTTGTACCGCCCTTTTGCTTACCGCGAAAGGGCTTTTTTATTTCTCCATGAAAGGAGTAATAATATGTCAACAGCAGCAAAAACAGTAAAATCAACAGACAAGAAAGTCATAAGCAGCACGAAATTCATCACCATAACGGCGATACTCACGGCGATAGCGGTAGTCCTGCAATATCTGGAATTCCCGGTGCCGATGTTCATTCCGCCCTTCGTGAAGTTCGATTTCTCCGACCTGCCCGCTATACTCGCGGCATTCCTTGTATCACCGGTGTCCGGAGTGCTGGTGTGCCTGCTCAAGAACGTGATCCATATAGCCGTTTCCCAGTCCGCCGGTGTCGGGGAGCTCTGCAACTTCCTGCTGGGCGCGGTCATGGTTATCCCGGCATGGCTGATCTACAAGATAAAGCCCTCAAAAGGCATGGCGGCGGCCGCTATGGCGATAGGCTCGCTCATTACCGCGATAGTGAGCATCTTCATCAATTACTTTATCACTTATCCGTTCTATCAGGAAGCCTATCACCTGCCGATAGACGCCATAATCGGTATGTACCGCGAGCTCAACGGAGGCGTCGGCTCGCTCTGGGACGCGCTTATATGGTTCAACGCCCCCTTCACATTCGTCAAGTTCCTGCTCGATTCGATCGTCGTCTTCTTTATCTATAAACCGCTGGCAAAGGCGATAAAGTAAGGCGCTCCGTCTTGCGGATATGTCAAAAACTGCTCCTTCCGGAAAACTTCCTTACGACATCCGTGTCTTTCCATGGGGGCAGTTTTTTTGTATTCTGATGAAAAGCGGTGTCAATGCGCAATTATTACAATTTTATTACAATTTGCAAAAAAGGTTGATTTAACATCGTGAAAGTGTTATAATAAAATATATATAATGTGAGATTGTGTACATTTTGACGGAAGTGCACAAGAAAAGGAAAAACAATGGTTCACAACAGAAAGATACAGCAGATAGCAGACGAGGTCGAAAAGGTAATAGTCGGAAAGCGCGATGTGGTCACGGTACTGCTGATAGCGCTTCTGTCCGGCGGCCATGTGCTGGTCGAGGACGTTCCGGGTACAGGCAAGACCACCCTCGCAACGGCCATAGGACGTTCGGCGGGTATGGTAAGCCGCAGGGCTCAGTTCACACCCGACGTGACGGCTTCGGATATAACAGGCTTCACTATGTTCAACAGAGAGACCGGTAACTTCGAGTACAGAAGCGGCCTCGTCATGACAAATATACTCCTCGCGGACGAGATAAACAGAGCCACACCGAAAACGCAGTCGGCACTGCTGGAGGCAATGGAAGAGCAGACCGTCACCGTTGACGGCATCACTCACAGGCTCCCGGCTCCGTTCATGGTAATAGCCACGCAGAATGAGCTGGGTTATGTAGGTACATTCCCGCTGCCGGAAGCGCAGCTCGACCGCTTTATGATGAAGATATCCATGGGCTACCCCACCGTTGAGCAGGAAGTCGGCATCATAGCAACAAGACAGAAGAACGACCCCCTTGAAATGCTCATACCCGCCTGCACCAAGGAAGATGTCCTCGCTGCCAAGGAAGAGGTAAAGGACACCAACATAGAGCCCAGCGTCTACCGCTACATCGTTGAGATAGTCGCCGGAACGAGAAATCACCCGGCAGTGGAGCTGGGCGCGAGTCCCCGTGCTTCGCTGGCGCTGATGCGTGCGGCGCAGAGCTACGCTTTCCTGAACAGCCGCGCCTATGTGGTGCCGGAGGACGTGCTCCGCATGACGCCATATATCCTGCCCCACAGGATAAGGCTGACCCAGGAGGCAAAGGTAAAGCACATAGATGTAATGGATGTGCTGCGCGACGTGATAAAGACGGTCAAGCCGCCGTTTACGAGAGGTAACTGAGCCGTATGGCAAAATACAGATTGTTGTATGTGGTGATATGGCTGGGCTCGGCGGCATTCGCTCTTGCCTATGAAAGCAAGCTGACGTTCGTGCTGCTCGTCGGAGTCACGATTCTGCCGGCGGCTTCGCTGATACTGCTGGTGATGTCGGGGCTCCTGATGAAGATCGAGCTTATACCGACGGAAGCCTATGTCGGCAAGATGCAGCATTTCAGCCTTACCATAAAGCTTACAAACAGATTTATAATACCTGCCGCCCCCGTCCTGATAACGGGGGTGTTCCATGAAGAGGACGGTACGATAGCCGGCGACCGGCATATAGTGCTGAGCGCGGCGCCGTTCTCAAAAAGTGAGTACGTTTTCGGCGGCTGTATACGCTACCGCGGCGAGTACACGCTGGGAGTGCAGCGCGCGGTCATCTATGACCTGCTGAGGATATTCCGCTTCAGGCTCGGGCGCACGCCGATGTGTGCGGTCACAGTCACCCCAAGGCGCATAATGCTGGACGAGACCAACGCCCTGTGCGCCGACGACTATGAGAGCAGCCTGACGAACATCTCATTCATGGACAGCAATTCCTTCGTTTCCGTCCGCAAGTACGCCGACGGCGACCTGATGAAGCACGTCCACTGGAAGCTCACCGCGAAGCACGACGAGCTCATGGTCAAGGAAATGGAACAGAATTTAGGCAGCAGCGCCGTCATAATCACAGATATCCATGCGGTATCCGAGGACGGAGACGAGAATATGCGCGTGGCGGACGCCTGCATCGAAGCAGCGCTGGCGATCACGAGAAAGATAATTTCCGACGGGCGCTCGGCTGTCAACGTGTACCGCACGAATGACAAGACCACCGACATACTCTCCGCGGAAAAAAACGAGGACTACGAACAGCTCCTGTCCATATTCGCGGTGCTGCCGATCACCGAGGTCGGCAAGGGCGCCGAGTCCATGATATCGAAAGCGACGGAACGCCTGACCGGTACGGAGCCCATATTCATAATCACCACCGGGATAAGCGCGAAGGCTTTCTCCGGAATAATTGAGCGCATCGGCAGCGGCGGAGGCGAGATAAGGATCTACACTACCGAAGCAGAGCCCTCACCGATGCTCATTGCCGCTGCGGAAACGGTGCGGGGCGCGTCCGTGAACCGCATAGACCCGGACGATGTAGCCGTTTCATTAAGGAATACACTGCGCTGACGCGCGTTTTACAAGGATAAAATGAAAAGAACGACCGAAAAGGACAAAAGCAGAGAACTGCCGAAAAAACAGGGACAGCCTTCCGTGGTGCTTGCACCGGCGGCAAGGCTTGTTTTGCTGTGCGTTATGTCCGCGGCGTTCATTATGATGCCCTGCGAACTGTATGAATTCGAGAATTACAAGTGGGCATTCGCGGGAATAGCCGCCGGAGCTTCGGCGCTGGTATATATACTCGCTTCGCTGCTTCCGCCGTCATTGGTGTACGGCGGAGTGATACTCGCGGGAGGGGGCGCGCTCTGGGTATTCCGGGAACGGGTCTGGCACTACGCACAGTTTTTCTGGGATTATATGATGCTGAAGCTGGACAGCCGCCTTATCGACACTTCACGCAGCTTCATACACAGCTCCGCCCGGATAAAGGCGGGAATGGCATACGAAACCGCCGAAATGCAGAAGGGCATACTCGTCATGGCGGTAATACTGATCGTGCTGACGGCTGTGGTATTCACAGCATCCGTGCGCACAAGATTCCACCTCGCACCGCCCGTGATCGCGGCGACTGCGGTACTTTCACCTGCCGTGGCCGCAGAGCGTGCAGGATATATCCCCTCGTTCTTCCTGTTTGCAGTCTGCATTTTCGGCCTTGTTATAACTACATCGAGCTTTGAGCTGGAACTGGGCTTCACCGACGGTCATCTGCCCTCGGCACGGCTCAGGGAGCACAGAAACGACCTTTCCTACTACCGGCGAACACGCTTCATGGCCGGTAAGAAAAAGCTCCGCAGCGATTCGGAGCGTTTCCACCGCTTTGCCGGCAACAGCATAGCCGTGGCGGCACTGGCGGCGGTCGTGTTCTTTACCGTCGGTGAGAAGATACCCGACGGGAAAGGGCTTAAATATCAGGAGATCCTCTCCGCCGTCGAAGATCTGGGATACCGTGTCGCCGATACCATAAGCGGGCTGCTGGGCTCCACATTCGGGACTTCCGACGACCGGGGCTATTTCAGCGATGTGGGCTACAACGACACCGCCAGCAGTATAAGCATAGCTCCTCCCGGCAGCAGCGACCGTCCGGTGCTGGAAGTCACGCTCTCCCGCAACGACGTGCCGGTGTACCTGCGCGGCGATATAGGCGTGAATTATCACAACGGTTCATGGAGCGGCATAAAGCAGCTGGACAGCCGTTATCGCGAAGCGGTTCCGGACAGCTTCTATCCGGAGACCGAGTATCAGATGTTCCGGAAATACCTGGCTTACATCTACTCCACACCGGATCTCCCCGATATGGTCCTGCCCCTGCAAATGGTGTCGGTCAGATACCTGCGCAATACCCGGGTCATATTCCAGCCCCTCGCCGCGTACGAACTGACCTACCGCGAAAACCCGCAGTATGACTGCTTCTCCGACTTCGTGCTGCGAATGAAGCAGGGTTATGTGAAGAACCACAACTCCCTTGCCCTGACACCGAATTTTGAAAGTAAAGATATTTCGGCCATCAGTCCGGTAAAGGACGACCCCGAGTTCGCGTATTTCTGCCGCGGTGCTCATGCCGGCAGTGACTATATCATATCCTCCGGCGATATAGGAGCTCCCGACGGTATGACGGCCGACGAATACCTGACGGGACTGGGACAATACCGTGCCTATATAAAAGACAACTTCCTGACGACGTACCCGGGTATAAAGAAGTTCACCGCAGGCCTTGGCTCTGTAAGGGGATATGTAAGCGAAGACAACGATGATGCCGGTATGCTCAGGTATCTGATCGCATACGATATCTGCGATTACTTTGCGAAGAACTTCACCTACTCTCTCGACGCGGACAACGGCGAGGATCAGCTGGAGGGCTTCCTGTACGATACCCACAGCGGACACTGCGCTCTGTTCGCCACCGCTATGACGCTGGCTCTGCGGGAATACGGCATACCCGCCCGCTATGTGACGGGCTATGTTGTCGAAGGCGACGGCGAGAAGGTGAAGGACGGCTACAAATACACCATGACCGAACGCCAGCTCCACGCCTGGGTAGAAGTCTACTTCAACGGAATAGGCTGGATAGCTTTTGACCCGACTGCCGGAGTACCCGGCTTCGCGGAAGTGCGCTCGGGCGAATGGGACGGCACCGGCGAGCATGATTACGGCACCGCCACAAAGCCGGCCGATACCAAACCCCCGGAGACTACGACTCCGGAAGAAACCACCACAGTTCCGGCAACATCGGAACCCGCCGTGACCACATCCGACGGCACTGCCGACACGACACGGGAACCCGACGATATTCCCGGCAGCGGCGACTCCGGAAACGGCGGTCACGCACCGCAGCGCGAAGACCTGTTCGCCGTGCTTCTGCCGTTCATTGTTGCAGCGGCTCTGATAACGGCTGTGATAATCATTGCGGTAATGTTCGGTTCAAGCCTGAAACGCGCGGAAAAGAAGGTATTCCGCGGATTCAGGGAGCTGCCGCCGACAGAGGCCTGCACGCTGATGTACCGCTTCACGCTGACGCTGCTGGCGAAGAAGGATATCGTTCCGGGCTGCGAGCAGTTCTATGACTTCGCCGAACGTGTGGACGGAAGCATCGAGCTTAAGGGCGTGAACGTATTCATGATGGACGTTATGCCCGTGTTCGAGAAGTGCGAATTCGCAGGCGGCACTGCCGAAGTGACCGAGGATGAGCGCGCTGCGGCATACAGATTCGTAACTGCTGTATACGGCAAGATAATGGGCGATTACTCATCACTGAAAAGATTTTTTGTTAAAATATCATTATTTTTATAAAAAACTGTTGCAAATTTTTTCTGTTTTTGATATAATCATTTTATAAGCATCATCTCTACAGATTTGGGGGAAATTTTCTATGAATCTTATAACTCGTTCGGATTTTGACGGTCTCGCCTGCGGAGCTCTGCTCTATGAGGCAGGTGTGATCGACACCTTTACTTTCAAGCACCCGAAGGATATACAGGACGGCCTTGTGCCCGTCACGGAGAACGATGTCCTTGCAAACGTTCCGTTCGTTGAGGGCTGCGGACTCTGGTTCGACCACCACTCCAGCGAGTTCGAGCGCCAGCAGCTTGAAGGCAAGTACAAGGGCGAAAGCCGTATAACTCCCAGCTGCGCGAGAATAATATACGAATACTACGGCGGAAAAGAGCGCTTCCCGCAGTTCGACGACCTCATGGAGGCAGTCGACAAGGTAGACAGCGGCAACCTTACAGTTGACGAAGTACTCCATCCGCAGGGCTGGATACTTGTGGGCTTCCTTATGGACCCCAGGACCGGTCTCGGCAGATTCAGGAATTTCACAATAAGCAACTATCAGCTCATGGAGAAACTGCTCACCTGCTGCCGCAGCATGACAACGCAGGAGATACTTGATATGCCCGACATCAAGGAGCGCATCAAGGTCTACAACGAACAGAGCGAGCTGTTCAAGAAAATGGTACACGAACATACCGTGATAAAGGGCGATGTCATAATCACCGACCTGCGCGGCGTTGATCCGATCTACACAGGCAACCGCTTCATGATCTACAGCCTCTATCCCGAGCAGAACATTTCCGCGTGGATAGTTGCGGGCAAAGGCGGCGTAGGCTGCTCCGCGGCTGTCGGATATTCCGTAATGAACAGAACGAGCCATGTCGATGTCGGCAGTCTCATGCTCAAGTACGGCGGCGGCGGTCACCGCAAAGTCGGCACCTGCCAGTTCAAGGACGATGAGATACCCGAAAAGCTCGATAAGATGCTCGACGAGCTTGTCAACTACGACAAATACTACGGCGACAAAAACTAAACACTATAATTCCCCCGCAACACCCTGCGGGGGAATTTTGTAAGAACTAAGGAGTTAATATGACCGCACAGGAATTCGGAAAAACACTCGGCGACAACATCTCAAAAGTAATAATGGGCAAGGAGCGCGAGATACGCATAATAACCGCAGCCCTGCTGGCGGGAGGCCACGTTCTGCTCGAAGACGTGCCGGGCACCGGAAAGACCATGCTGGCACGGGCGGCGGCAAAGTCGCTGGACTGTGAGTTCAGGCGCATACAGTTCACTCCCGACCTGCTGCCCTCGGATATCACGGGCATCAATTTCTTCAATATGAAGACGCAGGAATTTGTTTTCCGCAGAGGCTCGGTGTTCACCAACGTGCTGCTTGCCGATGAGATAAACCGCGCCACGCCACGCACACAGTCGGCTCTGCTTGAGTGTATGGAAGAAAAACAGACCACAGTTGACGGCGAGACCTATAAGCTGGAAGCGCCGTTCTTCGTCATAGCGACCCAGAACCCCGTTGAGACAGCAGGCACCTACCCGCTGCCGGAAGCTCAGCTGGATCGCTTCATCGTGCGACTGCACCTCGGCTACAGCCCGAGACGCAGCGAGCTCGATATGCTTGCGGCTATCGGTGAGCATCACCCGATAGAGGATATCGGGGCAGTACTCACAAAGGCCGATATCGCCGAGGCTTCTCATGAAGCAATGAACGTGAAGCTGGGCGAGGCTTCCGCGGACTACATCTGCGAGATAGGCGAAGCCACCCGCAGGAACGAGAAGGTGCGCCTCGGCCTGAGTCCCCGCGGACTGCTGGCCATGAAGCGTATGGCACAGGCTTACGCGGCGCTTGACGGCAGGAACTATGTCACTCCCGACCACATCAAGACCGTTGCCCCTTACGTCATACCACACAGACTTATCTGCAAGGAGTACGCAGTCAGCCGCAAGGGCAGCACTGCCGATGATGTAGTAAAGCAGATACTTGACGATACGCCCGTGCCTACCGAGGATTTCCGGTAAGCAGCAGGCTGTCAACTTATCGGGAAGGGAGGTGCGTTTTTCCTGGAAATACTTGCTATACTGATACTCGCGGGCATAGTCATAGTCGTTGAGCAGCAGATATTCCTGCGGCTTGTGCTGAAAAACGTCACCTACACCGTACGCTTCAGCAAATCCGAGGCCATGGAGGGCGACACCGTCGAGATAGTCGAGGAGATAATCAACGACAAGCGCCTGCCCGTTCCGTGGGTCAAGACCGAGCTGAATACGAGCCGCTGGCTGGAGTTTTCCGGGACACAGGCGGCAAGAGGCTCCGACACGCGCTTCGTGCCGAGCGTATTCTCACTGCGTCCACGGCAGAAGTGTACCCGCACCAGAACAGTCACAGCGCTCAAACGCGGGTATTTCACCCTTGAGAGCGCAAATATGGTGGGCAGCGATCTGTTCGGGATCGTGTCCGTTTCAAGAAAACTCGACATAAACGAAACTATCCGCATACTGCCGGCGCCTTATGAGCTGCGGGAAGGCGACCTGTCGCAGGAGGAGCTTTACGGCGAGATGACCGCGCGGCGATTCATCTGCGACGACCCGTTCCTGATCTCGGGAGCCCGCGAATACACCGGGCGCGAACCCATGAACCGCATACACTGGAACAGCACTGCCCGGACCGCGCAGCTCATGGTGTTCAACAACGACTACACCACGCTCAACCGCGCGGCGGTCATAATGAATATGCAAAGGAGCCCGGTCGGTGAGCTGCGCCCGCTCATCGTCGGTGATACAGAGACCTACATCAAGGCAGCGGCCTTCATCTTCGATATGCTGGCCGCCAACTCCATCGACACGGACTTCTACACCAACGGTTCAGGCGGCATACACGCCCGGGGCGGCAGCGACAAGGAAGACTATATGCGGCTGCTGCGTGAGCTGGCTCAGATAGAGAATACCTGCTATCTGGAATTTGACGACTTCCTGCGGGAAACGGAGGAGTACGGACGCTGGCTCAGAGACCGCACCGACATCTTCATCATCACTGCCTACATCGACGATGCAATGGCTGATTACGCTTCTGTACAGCGGCGGCGCGGCAAGAACGTCATATTCTACTGCAACGACGACTCGGTCAACGATCCGCGCATAATCCGCATTGGCAGAGTCAACAGATACTACTTCATGAACGACTGAAAAAGGAGGTGTCCGGCATGAAAGGAACGATACTCAAAACGCTGGCGGTCGCGGCATTCGCGGCGGTAGTATTCCCGTTCATTTTCAGCTGTGACATCAATACCTACGGCAATATCAGCGCTCTCAGGCTGCTTTACTACTATGGAATCGGCGCTGTGATATCGCTGCTTGGATTTCTGGTGACATTCCCGGCTAAGAAGCACCCGAAGCTGCGCATACCGCTGCGGATACTCGGTGTACTGACATGGAGCGCGGGCTTTCTGTCGCTGGCCATCGGCGGTGACGGAGTGACCGTTTTCGCCTTCGGGATACTCTGCGTATTTATGTACTTCCTCGGCGAGCGCTTTGCCTATAAGAACTTCGCAGATATGTTCCCGCTGTCGTCGTTCGCGTTTTACATTGCGCTGACGGTGGGCTGTTATATTTTCGCGAGAGTGGCGGCAGAAGAAGCGATAAACGAGACTGCCGCGGACATCATAGTGGCGGCATTCGCGGCGGAATTTGTGGCGGCGGCTCTGCTCGTGAACCAGAGCGGCATCTTCGAGCGCGCCAATATGCGCCGCGAGACACGCACAGCGCTCCCGAAAGGCCTTGCCGGCTACAATGCCGCGCTGATACTCGGCTTCACGGTGACGGCACTGGTGCTGCTGGTATTCAGGAAACCTCTCGCGTGGCTGATCGAACAGATCGGCATACTGTTCATGAGGGTATCCATGTTCATAGCCTCGCTGTTCACAGCTGAATACATGGAGATACAGCCCGGTGAGAAGGGCGACACCGGGCAGATGAGCTACACCGAATCCGGCTTCTCATATATTCTTGAAGCCCTCGCCTTCCTGATCATCATCATTCTTGTCATAGTGTTCCGCGAGAAGATATTCAAGGCGATAAAAGCCTTCTTCGCATTCCTCGGAAACCTGTTCAGCGGCCACCCGGAAGAATCCTTGCGCCCGGATTTCATAGATGTGTTCGAGAATTACGGCGCAAGCACCCGCCGCCGCAAAGAATCCGACAATATCTACGCGGTGCGCCGCAGATATGCCGCGGAGAAGGATCCGGTGAAGAAGTACCGTTTCGGCTACCGGATAGTCCTGTTCCGCATACACGCGGTGAACCAGCGGCTCACACCCGCAGACACGGTCTCCGTGCAGGCCGAGCGCGGCGCCGACTTCTTCGGACGTGAGCGTATGTCCGAGGCCGCCGGCATCTACGATGAAGTGCGCTACGGCGATGCCGTCCCCGATGCCGCTCAGCTCGGACTCATAGATGAGATGACCGGCATGAAGTGACTCAAAGTCGCTGACGCTTGAGTGTGAAGAGAGTCGCTTGCGCTTGAGTGCGAAGAGAGTCGCTGGCGCTTGAGTGCGAAGAGAGTCGCTGACGCTTGAGTGTGAAGAGAGTCGCTTGCGCTTGAGTTGCCTCCGGCGGCCAACCCCTTTAAAAAGGGGTTGGATCCCTAAACAAATCGCTTCGCCTTGCAGATTCGTCCATGAGTACTACTTTTGAAATACTCCGGACTGCGAGGCAGAAAGCCGCCCATAGCAGAATGTAACAGACGGATTGGGGGCGGCGGCTCGCCGCCGGATTGACAGCGGGGGTACCCCGCCGCCTTGCAGATTCGTCCATGAGTACCACTTTCCGGGGTAAAGTAACTACAAACATAAAAATATCTGCTCCTTTTAACTACCAAAAGGAGCAGATTTTTTATGCTTTTTATTGTTGTTTCTTTGTAAAGTGGTACTTATTCTCGGGTCTGCAAGGCGAAGCGTTTTAAGTTTAGGCCAAGCCCTTTTTAAAGGGCGTCATTCTCAAGCGCGCCAGCGCGACTCTTGTTCTCGTTCTCAAACACAAAAGGCTTTTCGGCTTTCAGTGCTCTCATGGAATTCAGGATAGCAAGCACGGCGACACCAACATCGGCGAAGACGGCAAGCCACATATTCGCAAGGCCGAGGGCTCCGAAGATCATGACGGCGAGCTTGACCGCGAGAGCAAAGACTATGTTCTCGCGCACTATCTTCATTGTGCGGCCTGCGATGCGCATAACAAGCGGTATTTTGCGGATATCGTCGTCCATTATGACGATATCGGCAGCTTCTATGGCAGCGTCGCTGCCCATGCTGCCCATTGCTATGCCGACATCAGCACGGGCAAGAACAGGAGCATCATTGATGCCGTCACCGACAAATGCAAGCCTGTCGTTCTTTCCTTTTTCTCCGAGGAGCTTCTCTACAATGCCCACTTTGTCCGCAGGTAAAAGTTCCGAGAAATGCTCGTCAAGTCCGAGCTCCGCCGATACTGCGTCCGCTTCGGCTTTTCTGTCACCCGTAAGCATGACTGTGCGCTGTACACCCGCCGCCCGGAGCGCTTTTATCGCATCTCCGGAACCGTCCTTTATCCCGTCCGAAATAACTATCGCTCCGAGATACGCTCCGTCTGCCGCAGTGTAGACCACCGTTCCCGCACAGTCCAGCTCCTTCGTTTCAATTCCGTTGGCTTTCATCAGCTTGTGGTTGCCAAGCAGTATATGTTTTCCGTCAACTTCCGCGGAAACGCCATGACCGGCAGTTTCACCGGAGCTGCCGACACGCTGCGGACTTACGGGTTTGCCGTAGGCTTCGCGTATCGACACGGCTATCGGATGATTGGAAAAGCACTCCGCCAGTGCCGCTGTTTCAAGAAGCTCCTCATAAGAGCAGCCCTCCGCCTGCACCTTGCTTACCCTGAACTCTCCTTTTGTGAGAGTTCCTGTCTTGTCAAAAACCACAGTCGTCAGCGCCGAGACAGCTTCAAGATAATTGCCGCCCTTGACAAGTATGCCCGCCCGGGAGGCCGCGCCTATACCGCCGAAAAATCCCAGCGGCACCGAGATAACAAGTGCGCAGGGGCAGGAGATCACGAGGAACGTGCAGGCTCTGGCTATCCATTCGCTCCAGTTCCCGTCAACAAACAGCGGCGGCACAACCGCGAGGATAAACGCGGCTATGGTGACTGCGGGGGTGTATATTTTCGCAAATCGTGTGATGAAGTTCTCAACTTTCGCTTTCTTGCTGCCCGCGTTCTCCACAAGTTCAAGAATTCTCGTGACCGTGCTGTCCTCAAAAGCCTTTGTGACTTCAACTTTTACGGTTCCGCTGCCATTTATGCAGCCGCTTATAACTTCATCGCCGACCACGGCTCTTCTCGGAACTGACTCGCCTGTGAGAGCCGCAGTATCTATCATAGTCTCGCCTTCGGTTATAACGCCGTCAAGCGGTATGCGCTCTCCCGGCTTTATTATGATAGTATCTCCGACTTCCACATCGTCGGGATCGACCTGTTCGATCTCGCCGCCGTGTTCGATATTTGCGTATTCCGGCACGATATCCATAAGATCGGTGATCGACTTGCGGGATTTTCCGACGGCGTAGCTCTGAAACAGCTCACCTACCTGATAAAACAGCATAACCGCCACTGCTTCAAGGTATTCCCCTATGCAGAACGCGGCTATGGTGGCTATCATCATCAGCAGGTTCTCGTCGAATACCTGTCCGTGGGATATGTTTTTGAACGCTTTTATGACGATGTCATAACCGATCAGCAGATACGGCACCGCGAATATCGCTATGCACGCCCAGAACGGCAGCTGCCCGAAAATCCCCGTATGCTCACAGATGAACAGCCCCACAAACAGCACTCCTGTGATGATTATGCGCAGGAGCGTTTTCCTCTGCTTTTTTGACAGGCTGCCCATATCACATAAGTATCTTGCAGTCGGGTTCGATCTTCGCACAGGTAGTCTGTACGGTCTTCATTATATCGTCGAAGCGCCCGTCGTCGGCTTCTATGGTCATCTTCTGCATCATGAAGTTCACCGAAGCATCGGTCACGCCGGGTATCTTCTTTATAGCTTCTTCCATTTTCGCGGCGCAGTTGGCGCAGTCAAGATCCTGAAGTTTATATTTCTTTTTCATATCAGTACTCCTTTTCGGTTATCACTTGAACAATTGTTCAAGTGTTTCTGATTACATTATACTCCGTTCATATCCGTTTGTCAATAGATTATTTTAAAATTCTGCACAAAAGCTACGGAAGCGCGGAGCCCGCGCTCCCAATCCGGCGGCGAGCCGCCGCCCCCAATCCGTCTGTTAAATTCTGTTATGAAGTGCCCATTTGTCAATAGTAAAAAACAACAAAAAAGCAAAGCGGGATTTGTGAACCCTAAAAGCATCTGAGAAGAGTCTGAAAACAGATTCCGACCTTAGCCAC
>JAEEJW010000152.1 GCA_016282095.1 Ruminiclostridium sp.
ATTGTCCATAGCCTCGGTAACACCGTCGGTATATAGGTAGAGAATATCGCCCTTTTCGAGCTGCAAGGTCTGCTCCTTGTAACGGATACCGTCCATTCCCGCAAGCATAAGACCGGGCTTCAATATCACATATTCGGCTTTGCCGCCGTGTATCAGTACGGGCGGATTGTGTCCGGCGTTCGCTATGCGCACAAGACCTGTTTTCAGATCGAGATAACCGAGCCACGCGGTCACGAACATCTCCGCTTCGTTGCTATCGCAGAGCTTTTCGTTTGCGATACTGAACACTTCGGCGGGCGGAAGTCCGCTCTCGGCAAGGCTCTTGATAACAGTCTTTGAAGTCATCATAAACATAGCGCCGGGTATGCTCTTGCCCGAAACATCGGCTATCAGGAAGCCGAGAGTATGATCGTTGAGCATATAGAAGTCGTAGAAATCTCCGCCGACTTCCTTCGCCGCGTTCATGCTTGCAAACAGCTCAAATTCCTTTCTTTCGGGGAACGGCGGGAACACGGACGGCAGTGCGGAGCTTTGTATCGCCTTTGCGACTGCAAGATCGGCGTCTATTCGAGCTGCGGCTTCGGCGATATAATCTTTCAGCTTATCGACTGTCGCGTTAATGTCGGTCGAAAGTGCATCAAATTCACGCGAGTCGCGCACCTCGACCTTTTCATCAAGGTTGCCGGCTGTTATCGCGGAAAGAGAAGCGTTGACAGAATTGAGCTTCCTTATAACTCTGCGCTTTATCAGCAGACGAAGTACAATGAACAGCACCGTGAATACAACTACCTCTATCAGAACGATGAGAAATATGGTGTCGTTCGCCTGTTCAAGCGCTTCCTCGGCGGGATAAAGGCTGAGGATATATGTACCGAATGTCTGATTTACGCAGTAGAAATAATCCGTATCCCACAGAACCGCTCTGTCGAACAGCATCTTTGCCGGAACATTTATAAGTTCGCCGTCAAAGTATATCGGCAGGTCAAAGGTCTTGAGCTTTTCATCAGTACCTTCATTGTATCTGTCAAGTATTTCAGGGTAAGGGAACTTTGTGTGGTATGTGTTGGGCAGAAGTGTTATTGACGTTAATATATCATAGTCGGAGTTTATCACAATATTGAAGCCGGTAAGCCCGACATTTCTGTTCATGGAGACCAGCTCACTTGTGTAAAGAGCGACTTCGGCGCAGTCCTCGGGGAGATGTGCCAACAGGATAACGCTGTCGGGGATATCTCTGCTCACAGTCAGAAGATAATACACATCAAGCTTACCGTCAAGCGTCTTTACCGTGGTCGGGGTCATCTCATAGCTGATGGGGCTGCTGTTCTGCTCCATATATATGAGAGCATAATCTATCATACTCGATATGTATTCGATATCCTTCACATTCTTTCCGATGAAATCCGCATTTCCCGAAAGATATATCGTTCCGTCCATCTTTGCTACATAGGAGTAGTTCGAGCCTTCAAGGAGTGCTGCGGCTGCTTCCTCACCCTCCTGTGCATACGTCGTTGCCATAACACCGCCGAAGCTATTGAAGAGCTCAGTATTGGTATCTGCTTTAATATCAATACTCAGAGATACGCTCCCGTTCTGTAACAGCGCATTTGCTTTCTCTGCGCAGCTTATATAAAGCACGGTGTATGTGACTGCGCTCGACACGACGAACGCTATAAACACCGCTATAAACAGCCTTATCGTTATGATCCGCGACAGCTTTTTTGTCTTCTTTTCCATAATTTCTCCCGTTACGCCTGTTCGATAACGAGTACATCAGCCATTCCCGTGAATGTGAAAACATCCATAACAGGCGGTGTGACGTTGATGATCTTCATGCTGCCCTGCTTCTTCATCACCTTTGCGGAGGACAGCAGAACGCGCAGTCCGGCAGATGCCATGTATTCAAGCTTTCCGAAATCGAAAATAAGCTCGGTCACTCCGCCTATGTTGTCCTTTACCGCTTTTTCAAGCTCCGGTGCGGAGGTGGTACCGAGCTTTCCCTCCGCTGTTATAGTGAGTTTTGTTCCGTCTTTGATTGCATTTACTGTCATAGTTTTTCTTTCCTTTCCTTATAATTTCTTGTAAATACTGCTCTTCGAGATATTATTTGAGGCAGGAGCGATACCCTTGCCGACTATCGAGCTTCTGGGCAGGTCATTATTGGCATTCACTATACCGCCGCCGATAACGGAATTTTTTGTCGTAGTGCTTGCGGAAGTGTTCGAGCTTCCCGCACCGCCGAAGAGGCTGTTGAATAAATTGCCTATCCATGCGAAGAAATCGAACGCGCCGCCGGATACCGCCTCGACCGCATCATCGTCAAGCTCGCCTTCGCCCTGACATTTCGATATAAAGAAATTGCGAATCTCGCTGTCTGTTGCGTGACAGTCGTACTGATCAGCAAAATCCGCGAGAGTTCCTGTACCGGACGCTTTCACAAATTCCGCCATAATGTCCCGGTCGGACATTACTTTGTTGTAGAGTTCTTCAAGTGTCATAGTGTTTATTTCCCTTCATTTTTTGGGTTTTAGTTTACGGTTTACAGTGCACAGCCACATTTGAGCAAGCTGCACTCTGTAAGCAGTAAACATTTTTTAAGAGTGAGAGTGCCGCCGTAAAGCAGCGACATTATTGGTTGCAAAGTTATTAGAAATTAAACCACTGTTTTATCCAGTCCAAAACAGTTCCGCCCGCGACTGCTTCCGCATCATCGTCGGAAAGCTCGCCCTCTGCTTCGGTCTTTGCCTTTATAGCCTTACCGAAATCCTCAACCGTTCCGTCAACATCGTTCTTCTTGAGGAAAGCCGCGAGAG
>JAEEJW010000153.1 GCA_016282095.1 Ruminiclostridium sp.
AAAGCACGGAAAGTATATCGCTATAAAACCGACTTTCGGTGAAAAGTTAATAAGAATGAGATCGCTCGGTTTTCCGTATTTGCAGAATAACCTTGAAAAGCGTATGGCAGAAAAGGACATATTCATCAATTCTGTGAAAGCCAAAAGTGCGGAACTTCCTGTCTTTGCTCAGTCGTTCACTGAAACGATCATTGATATGACAGTTGAGATTAAGCATGAGTTGATCGACACCTATGAGAAAATCGTCAAGGGCAACTACATCGACAATTTGATAATAGCACAAAAAGAACTGAAAAGAACGGGAGATTTATTCCATTGACCTTGACTTTAAGAACTTCAAAGAACACGCAATAAAAGCTGCAAATTATTGGTTAACACAAAGACAATGGTTTAATGAAAATTGGCGGGCAGATGATAATTAAGTTATTATATGGGTTTATCTTTAACCTGGAGCAGGCAGAAAACTTTAAGAAGTATAGCAAATGATGAATAATATCTGTTCTACATACTGAACCAAAACGGCTTACCGTGAATAACACGATAAGCCGTTTTTCAGTATTGCCTTATTTTTTCTCTGCGTTGATGTTATCATCACCATTCATAATTGCCTCCGCGAATAAGGTTATCAGCTTTTCAATCTGCTTTCGCTTTTTATCAGGAAGTGACGCTATCATCAAGTTGATTTTGGGATTGTCGTTATAGGGGCTTGTGCCGAAGATCAGAAAATCAGTAGTAACATTTAGGGCGGCAGCTACTTTTGCCAAAGACTGCACCTTCATACTGTTCTTTCCTGTTTCGGCGGTATCTATAAAGTCTGTTGACATCTCGGAAAGTTCTGCAAGTCTTTCGCGGGTATATCCTCTTTCTTTTCGGGTCTGCCGTATTCTGCTGCCTATTGCCTCGTTTGAAATATCCACGTTTAATCGCCCCCTTTATATTATATTATAGCAAGATTTAAGAACATTATAAACCGAATATAATCGGCTACAAAAGCCGAACATAATACGATTTTTTATTGACTTCCAAATCTCTAACGGCTATAATAAAGTAAAGGATGGTGATTGTAATGTACGATAAGACAAAAGCGGTCTGTTTTTCAGGACATAGAACGCTGTATGAACCGCAGGAAGTTATTGAAAATAGGCTCGAACAAACAGTACGGGACTGTATCTTCAAAGGAGCAGACACGTTCATAGCAGGCGGTGCATTGGGGTTTGATATGCTTGCTGAGCATTTGATTTTACGTCTGTGCTTGGAATACCCACATATCAGACTTGCACTTGCGCTGCCGTGTCCTCCTGAACAGCAGACTTTAAAATGGAATGACCAACAGAAAGCAGAATATAAGGACATTATGGAAAGAGCCAACTATTGGAGCGTGCTTTCCAAAACCTATACAAGCGATTGTATGCTGTCCCGTAACCGTGTTATGGTCGATAACAGCTCTACTTTGATATACTATCTCCGACAAAACAGAGGCGGCACATTCTATACTGTAAACTATGCTCGTAAAATGGGCTTATATTTGTTGCGGATATAGCTATGTCAATGGTTGTTCTTTTATACGGTAGATATCGTTAATGTTCATTTCTCGGATATGGCAAAGGAGACTGTCGCGGATAAGCTCAAAAGGCTGATATCTACGGATGCAGAACTCCGCGAGGGATAAAAGAAAAGTGGACGGATAAACCGCCCGCATACATATCAGCCGTAAAGAATGGTGTTTGCTATATCCCAATCATCTTTTTCAGGGTGGGAGTCAATACTTTATTTATCTACGGACAAAAGAACCACCCCGGCAGACATTATGTCTGTCGGGGTGGTCGAAAGAATAATAAATGAAAAGAACGGTTGCTTTATTTTGCCGTTACGGTCGCGAGATCGCTTGTATAAACCTTCGTCCACTCGCCGTCGATAAGTGCCTTGACAGCGTATGTGTACTCCTTGCCGGACTTCGTGCCGTTGATCTTGACCGAGCGTTTTGTAGTCTCCGTCACGAGCTTCAGCTTACCGTTAACATACTTGTAAACACGATACTTTGTAGCTTCGGGAACCTTGTTCCATTTGAGCGAAATACTGCCCTTGTTGGCGGTGATCTTCACAGCGGGCTTGTAGTAAATCTTCACGGAAACCTTGTAGGAATCCTTCTCGGCGCTTTCCTTGCCGTTTATCGTGTACTTCACCATAAAGTTCTCGGTGACATTGTTAGCCTTTACGATGCTGTCGATCTTCGAGGCTTTCAGAGTTCCGGTCTTGACAAACTTACCTGTCTTTTCGTTATACTCATAAAGATTGTAGTTGCCGCCTGTGGAAACATAGTATTTCCCATTTGCTCCGAGTACTATATCGGCATTTGTAGCTGTGCCGAGATCCTGCACGAACACATACTTGCCGTCAACCTTGATGTACAGAGCATATCCGGAAGCGTTCGGAACGCTGTCCCACGCAAGCGCGCTCTGATTCTGCGCGTCCTGCTTGCCTGTGATGCTGAGACCGGATATATCGGGTGTCGTATCCTTGGGCGTTTCGGTAGTTGTCGTTGATGCGGGAGTTACAGAAGACGGTATAACATACGAAGGAGCGTTATAAGCCCACATCACCGTTATCGTCATATTTTCGGCAGGCATTGTCGCCGGTATCTCAGGATTCCAGCCGTTGAAATGATAGCCCTGCTTTGTGGGAACAGCAGGACGGGTTATCGGCGTACCGTAGTCCTGTGTGATAGGAGCTATAGCGGTGCCGCCCTTTGTATCAAAGGTTATCGTGTACTGATTAATCTTCCACTGCGCCTTGACTGTGATGTTCTCGGCGGGCATCGTTTCGGGTATTGCCGGTTCCCAACCTGCGAAGGTGTAACCTATCTTGGTCGGGTCTGCGGGAGCCGTTACCGTTGTGTTGTAGTCCTGTGTGATAGGCGCTATCGTCGTACCGCCGTCCGTGTTGAACGTGATCGTGTACTGATTGATAGTCCACTGTGCGTAAAGCGTTGTATTTGCGGTGATCGCAAATGTACCGCCTGCCGCGTAAGATGTGCTTGTGCCGTCGGCTTTGGTGTTCCAGCCGTTAAAGGTATAGCCTGTCTTTTTAAGGTTTCCGGTGTTGCCGAGAACCGTTACATTCGCGTTCGGCTCATACTTTTGGCTGTCAGTGGGTGCTGTACCGCTGTCCGCGCCGTTCCCGTCGTAGGTAACGGCAAGGTTAGCTATCCACTTTGCTTTCAGCTCGGTATCTGCCGTTATAGCCGTTTCAAAGTCAAACTCTGTCTCGCCGTTATACCAGCCGCCGAAGGTATAGCCTTCCTTTGTGGGGTCGGTCGCCGGAGCTGTCGCCTTTTCGCCGTCAACTACCGTCTGCGCTTCGGGAGCGGGAGAGCCGCCGTCAACATCAAATGTAACGCTGTACTTCTGCTTGATAACAAGTGTTATCGTCAGAGTTCCCTGCATTCCGACGCTTACCGGCAGAGTATTCACATCTCCGTCTTTGTGGTCGGCATCGCCCTTTGCGTAGTAATACACGGTGTATGTACCCGCGGAGCCTGCTGTCGGGATATTTTCGCTGTAATTTGTGCCGTCAAGCGAATACATTGCTGTGCCGCCGGAGACCGTTCCTTCTGTCACAAGCTCGACAGCGGTGCCGGAATATATAAGGTTTTCCTTTGCGGCGGGTTCGGTCGTGAACTTCGCCTTATCCTTTATCACCAGCGTTATGACAAGGTCATAGGTGTCCGCAAGCGTGCTTATCTTCGTGTCTTCGCTTGCGGGGGAAGCGTTATTGTCGTCCGTTTCCTTTTTACGCTGATAGAAAGAATATTCCGTCCCGGGTGTCAGTCCGCTGAAAACAGGGCTTTCCTGCCATGTCGTCCCGTCCTTGCTGTATTCGCAGCCGTCCACAGCCGCAAGCGTGATGCTTGTCTTTGTGGCTTCCGACTTTGTGGGAGCTGCGGGAGCGTCGGGAGTTCCCTTTATTTTCAGCGTGATAGTAAGCGTTCCGCTTGTATTTGACGGCGTGAGTGTTATGTCAGCCGCGCTTGCCGGTACGCTTGCCAGCGGCAGAGCCGAGGTCAGCATAGACAGCACGAGTGCGCAGCTGATAAATTTCTTAAATCGCATTTTCACACCTCGTTTAATTTACTTTTAGGTTTAGTTTTATTTCCGCTCCGTTGAGCGGGGTCTTGTCGTTTAGTGTAAAGCAGTCGTAATGCAGTACCGCGTCGTATTCGCCCTTTTCAGGCGCACGGGTCAGCGTGAGTTTTTTCACTGCATATCCCGGCTCGATATAGTCGCTTGTCCAGAGCGTTTCGCTGTTTATGATAAGCGACAGGACGAAATAACAATCGTTGGTCTGCGGGTTTTTAAGGTTCACTTTCTGTGACAGCGAACCTGCCTTGAATGAAAGGCTTTCGTAGCCCGGAATGTCGATGCTGCCGCTGTCCGAGGGCGCAGCCGCCGCAAAGCGTTCAAC
>JAEEJW010000154.1 GCA_016282095.1 Ruminiclostridium sp.
CATCAGATAGGCAGAGGAATACTCTTCCTGCTTATGGAAGGCCTGTTCATCTGGTTCATGATCGCCATGGGCGGCGGTTATCTGTACGGACTGAAAGACCTCGGCACGGAGGCTACCGTAAAGACGCTCAACGACTACGGCCTCGAAGTCGTAACCTACAAGGACAACAGCCTTAAAATACTGCTGTACGGCGTTCTTACCATATTCATAATCATCGGCTTCATCTACACATGGATCATCAACATACGGCAGAATTACACCGCGCAGAAGCTCATCGAAAAAGGTGTGCGTCCGAAGTCGTTCAAGAACGACATCAAGTCGCTTGCCGATGAGCAGTACTACAAGACCCTGCTGGCGGTGCCGCTGCTCGGTATCACGGTATTCACCGTACTGCCCATCTTCTTCATGATACTGATAGCGTTCACGAACTACGACTACTCGCATCTGCCTCCCGACAGGCTGTTCGGCTGGGTAGGCCTTGAAAACTTCCAGACCATACTTGCGACAGACGCTTCCGGCAGCGACAAATTCGCGTACACGTTCCGCGAAATACTCATCTGGACGATGATCTGGGCGCTGGTGGCCACGTTCTCAAACTACTTCCTCGGTATGTTCGTCGCTATCTGCATCAACCGCAAGGGCATAAAGTTCAAGAAAGTCTTCCGCACCGTACTTGTCATGACTATCGCCGTGCCGCAGTTCGTTTCGCTGCTGCTGGTATCGAAGATGTTCGCGAATGAGGGCATCGTAAACGGCATACTCAAACAACTCGGGTGGATAACGGAGAGCATAGGCTTCTGGACGACACAGGACATGGCGAGATTCATGGTGCTTGCGGTAAACCTGTGGGTCGGCATCCCCTACCTCATGCTCATCGCGACAGGCGTTCTGATGAACATTCCGGCAGACCTCTACGAGAGCGCCAGGATTGACGGAGCCTCGGGAATAAAGCAGTTCACCAAGATAACACTGCCGTATATGCTGTTCGTAACGGGTCCGTACCTGCTGACCAGCTTCACGGCGAACATCAACAACTTCAACGTAATCTACCTGCTGACCGCGGGCGCACCGAAGACTATGGACTTCCAGGGCGGAGCGGGAGGCACGGATCTGCTCATCACATGGCTCTACACGCTGACTATCACCAACAACGACTACAAGATAGCGGCGGTAATAGGTATTCTCGTGTTTGTTGTCGTGGCGGTGATCTCGCTCATAGTTTATAACGTATCACCCGCTATGAAGAATGAGGAGGATTTCCAGTGAGTAAGAAGAAATACACCAGCAAATCGGGAAAGGAACGCGCGGTACGCATCGCTATCTACATTTTCCTCACTGTGCTGTGCGTCATCTGGCTGATACCTTTCATTTATCTGATATTTCAGGCTTTCCGCGGCGAATCGACCTCAATGGTCACTTATGTGTTCCCGAAGGAGTGGTCCTTCAAGAATTTCGTATTCCTGACGGAAAAGACCCCGTTCTGGCACTGGTACCTGAACACACTGATAATCGCGCTGTTCAACGCGGTGCTCCAGACGGCTATCGTTCTGTGCGTGGCTTACGCGCTGTCGAGAATGAGGTTCAAGGGCCGCAAGTTCATAATGAACCTGATGCTCGTGCTCGGAATGTTCCCGGGCTTCCTCTCGATGATCGCGACATACTTCATCCTGAAGCTGTTCGGACTCACGAGTGAGAATTCGGTGCCGGGACTGATACTGATCTACGCGGCAAGCTCCGGAATGGGCTACTACATCGCGAAGGGTTTCTTCGACACCATACCGAAATCGCTGGACGAGGCTGCGCGCATCGACGGAGCTT
The DNA here is from genome assembly GCA_016282095.1 of Ruminiclostridium sp. Taxonomy (GTDB): domain Bacteria; phylum Bacillota; class Clostridia; order Oscillospirales; family Ruminococcaceae; genus Ruminiclostridium_E. The sequence continues at coordinate 1,819 of JAEEJW010000154.1, forward strand.
CGAGAGCGAGAGTGTTCTTCCGCATAATCATGCCGATGGCAAAGCCGATAATCATTTACACGATAATGATGGCGTTCATAGCTCCGTGGGGCGACTTCATGTACGCTTCGCTGATAACCTTCGGACACGAAGAAGCCTACAACGTCGCCGTCGGACTTTACAAGTGGCTGGACAAGGAGCATATCAGCAACTACTTCACGGTATTCTGCGCCGGAGGACTTCTGGTATCCATACCGATAACCGCACTGTTCATGTCGCTGCAGAAATACTATGTCGAAGGTGTTACTGGCGGCGCAGTCAAGGGCTGATACAGCTTCAGAGAGCAGAAACCGAAGGAAAATGCATTGATTAACAACAGAGGAGCATATTATGGCAGAGGTAAAACTCACAAATGTAAAGAAGCAGTACGATAACGGCTTCGTTGCCGTTCATGACTTCAATCTCGAGATAAAGGACAAGGAATTCATAGTGCTCGTAGGCCCGTCGGGCTGCGGTAAATCCACGACTCTGCGCATGATCGCGGGTCTTGAGGATATCACCGGCGGCGAGATCATGATAGGCGGGAATGTCGTCAATGATATGGAGCCCAAGGACAGGGACATAGCCATGGTATTCCAGAACTACGCCCTCTACCCGCACATGAGCGTTTATGAAAATATCGCTTTCGGCCTGCGCCTGCGCAGACTGCCGAACGACGAGATACACAAGAAGGTCTGCGAAGCGGCGGAGATACTCGGCATCACCGAGCTCCTCGGCCGCAAGCCGAAGCAGCTCTCCGGCGGTCAGCGCCAGCGTGTCGCTATCGGACGCGCCATAGTGCGTGTGCCGAAAGTATTCCTTATGGACGAACCGCTTTCCAATCTCGACGCGAAACTGCGCAACCAGATGCGCGCCGAGATAATCCTGCTGCGCGAGAAGATCCAGACTACGTTCGTTTATGTTACACACGATCAGACCGAGGCCATGACTCTCGGCGACCGCATCGTCATAATGAAGGACGGCTATGTCATGCAGGTCGGGACTCCGCAGGAACTGTTCAACCACCCGGCGAACCTGTTCGTGGCGGGCTTTATCGGAACTCCGCAGATGAACTTCTTCGACGCGAAGCTCGTGAAGGACGGCAGCAGATACACCGCGGCCGTTGAAGGCGCGAAGATAAATCTGCCGGACTACATCTGTGAAGCGCTCTCGAAGAAGGGCAAACTTCCGGAGACCGTTACTCTCGGCGCACGCCCCGAGAACCTGATACTCTGCGCGGACGGCACCGAAAACGCAATAAAGGCCGAGATCAAGGTAACGGAAATGATGGGCAGCGAAATACATATCCATGCTAAAACGGCGGGCGGAAAAGACGTGATACTGCGCGTCCAGATCGCGGATATGACCGACGAGGAGCAGCTTGAACTCATCAGGCGCAAGCACTTCTCGTTCACTGTCCGTGAACGCACTGTCAACATCTTTGACCCCGGCGACGGCAGGAACTTCGCCGTTGAGAACGCGGCAGCCGTTCCGGTGAAGGCGGACAGCGCCGTCAACACCGACGACTTTGACAAAAAGAAGAAAAAGAAGGATAAAAAGGACAAAAGCTGATATATTCAAGGAGCAAAATGAACACTAACACAAAGCAGGGCAAAGCCGCCCAGCTCGAGGATATAGCAAAGGCGCTCGGTGTCTCGAAGACCACGGTGTCGCGGGCGATATCCGGCAAGGGCAGGGTGAGTGCGGCTACCCGTGACAGGGTGCTGGACTGCATAAAGGAAATGAATTATTCCCCGAATATGATAGCCAAGAGCTTTTCGGAGAACAAGACATACAATATAGGCGTAGTCCTGCCCATGGACAATATCGAGGCCGAGGCTCCGTTCTTTCAGACCTGCCTTATGAGCATCTCCAAGTGCTGTGCGCTGCGCAGCTATGACACCGTGGTAATAGGCGCGGAAAAGAACGACCTGTCACAGCTCCGCAGGGTGCTGGCCAGCCGGAAGGCCGACGGCGTCATCATCATGAGACCGCTCCAGGACGGCAGTATGGAAGCGCTGCTCTCGGAACAGAATATGCCCTACGTCACCATAGGTCAGAGCATCGACCCCGATGCCGTCAGAGTTGACAGCGCACATAAAGACGGCTGCTGCGAACTTACCGCCTATCTGCTGATGAACAACAAGCCCGCAAGTGTAGGCCTTGTGCTGGGCGATATGGGACAGACCGTGAACCGCAGCCGCTATGAAGGCTTCGTCAAGGCATTCGAGAATTCCGGAACAACAGTGTCCCCCAAAAACATCTTTCTCGGCCTCAAAAGCAGCATACAGCTCCGTGCGGCAATAGATGAGCTCCTGCGTATCGGCTGTACCTGCCTGCTCTGCGGCGACGATATGCTGTGCATGGATACGGTGAATATCCTCACCTCGATCGGCAAGAGCATTCCTCAGGATATACGCGTGGCTTCGTTCTATAACAGTATGTACCTCGATGTGTGCGCTCCCCCCGTGACCGCACTGAAATTCAAAGCCAGCGAACTCGGTTCCGCTACGGCTTCCCTCCTCCTCGATATCCTCGAGGGCAAGGACGCGCCCCATGAGACCATTCTCGGCTTTGAAATGCTTATAAGAAAATCAACAATGTAGATCAAACGGCGGCTGCCGTGTCCGATAACACACAGCCGCCTTTTGAGTTTGCAGAGAGTCGCTGACGCTCGAGTGTTTGAGAGTCGCTGACGCTCGAGTGTTTGAGAGTCGCTTGCGCTCGAGAATGACGCCCTTTGAAAAGGGCTTGGCCTAAACTTAAATCGCTTCGCCTTGCAGCGGGGGTAGGTAGTACGCCTGCTCTGTAAACTGCAAAACCGAAGGGGTCAAGGGGGCGAACGGAAAGCCCCCTGCGAAAAAGAAGCATCTACCGGCTGCGAGGCACTGACTATAATAATCAGAATGTACCAGACGGATTGACTGCGGGGGTACCCCGCCGGATTGACTGCGCGGGTACCGCGCCGGATTGACTGCGGGGGTACCGCGCCGGATTGACTGCGCGGGCTCTGCGCATAAAACAGGAGATTTATGAAAAGAACACTATTCTGCAACAACTGGGAATTCGCGGAGACCCCGCTATTCACAGAGTATGAAGCCGCTTCCGGCTGGAAGCGCATTGATATCCCCCATGACTGGCTGATATACGATGTAAAAGCACTGTACCGCAATTCCACAGGCTGGTACAGACGAAAATATATCCATACGAACGACGGCCTGCGTACAGTCCTGCGCTTCGAGGGTGTCTATATGGACAGCCGCGTATATGTCAACGGCGTTCAGGCGTTCGAGTGGAAAAACGGCTACACCACATTCGATGCCGATATAACCGATTACCTGAACGAAGGCGAAAACCTCATCGCCGTGCGTGTCGATCATCAGGCGCCCAATTCCCGCTGGTATTCCGGCGCAGGCATCTACCGCAACGTGTGGCTGTGCAGATACCCCGGTACACATATCATGCCTGACGGCGTATATATAACAGCCGACGCAGGCATCACCGTGACAACGGAAGCCGAAAGACCCGGAAACACCACGGTTGACGGACTGACCATACATACCGCTATATACGACGGAGACAGGCTCCTCGCCGAGACCGATAGCCCCTGCCTTGCGGCAGACAGCGGCGAACTGCCGCCGTCCGTGACGCGCGAAGGCTGTAAATACTCGATAAATACGCAGAAGCTCTGTATAGATGAGCCAAGGCGCTGGGATACCGAAGACCCGAAGCTCTACGACTGCCTCACCGAGCTGAAAAAGAACGGCGAAGTCATCGACAGCACAGTGACGAAGTTCGGTTTCCGCGAAATGGTATTCACGCCGGATCACGGTTTCTTCCTGAACGGAAGACAAATGAAGATACACGGCGTCTGCGAGCACCACGACCTCGGAGCCCTCGGCGCGGCGATGAACAGGGACGCGCTCAGGCGCAAGCTGAAGAAGCTGCGCACCATGGGCGTGAACGCAATACGCACAGCCCACAATCCGCCTGCCGTAGAATTAATGGAACTCTGCGATGAAATGGGATTTCTGGTGCTGTCCGAATTCACGGACGTCTGGGAGATATCGAAGACGGAATTCGATTATGTGCGGTTCGCAAAGGACTGGCGCGAAAAGGATATAGCCTCATGGGTGCGCAGGGACAGGAACCACCCGTGCCTGATCGGCTGGAGCCTCGGCAACGAGATACCGGACACCGGCGCGGACGAGCACGGACAGGAGCTCACCACCCTGATGCGGCGCCTTGTGCGGCAGAGCGACCCGCGGAGAAACGGCATAGTGACCATAGGCTCGAACCAGATGCGCACCGAAAACGGCCAGAAATGCGCCGATATACTCGGCATCGCGGGCTATAACTACGCGGAAGAGCTCTACGAAAGCGACCACGCCGCATATCCCGGCCGCTGCATCTACGGCAGCGAGACTTCGTCCATAGTGACGAGCCGCGGCATATATCACTTCCCGCTTGAAGAAGCAAATCTCGGCGACGACGACGGCCAGTGCTCGGCGCTGGGCAACGGTTCGCCGATATGGGCGGCGAAGAACTGGGAATGGTGCATAACGAAAGACCGGGACGCGGAATACTGCGCCGGACAGTTTATATGGACAGGTTTTGATTATATAGGCGAGCCCACGCCCTACGACAGCAAGAACAGTTTCTTCGGGCAGTTCGACACCGCGGGCTTCCCGAAAGACGGGGCCTATGTGTTCCGCGGAGCATGGACGGATCCCCGCACCGAGCCTTTTGTACACATATTCCCGCACTGGGATTACGGCGAAGGCGACATCATCGATGTGCGGGTGGCGTCAAATCTGCCGAAAGTCGGGCTGTACCTGAACGACCGGCTGATAAAGGAACAGGTCTTCGACCGTGAGCACGGGAAAGAGCTTCTGCTGGACGCGAAAGTACCCTACGAACCCGGCAGGCTGAAGGCTGTCGGTTATAACGAACAGGGCGTACAATGCGCGGTCTGCGTGCAGGAGAGTTTCGGAGACACCGCGAAACTTCTCGCCGTGCCGGACGTGTCGGAGTTCTGCGCCGACGGACGCAGCCTTGCGTTCGTATCGATATACGCTGTTGACGGCAAGGGACGCAGAGTACAGAATGCCGCTGACCGTGTGAATGTGGAAGTGACCGGAGCCGGCAGGCTCGTAGGTCTTGACAACGGCGACTCCACGGACTTTGAACAGTACAAGGGCGTTTCAAGACGGCTCTTCGGCGGCAGCCTGCTGGCAATAATAGCGGCGAAGGACGTTCCCGGAGAGGTCAGAGTTAAGATAACTTCTCCGTCGGCGGAGGGTGCCGAGGTGATACTCACGGCAGTTCCCGCGGAGGTTCCCGAAGGCGTGAGCTGTACCGAAGAGAACAGCGGTGAATTTGTCACAGGAGATATCCCGGTGCGCAGGATCGGACTTGCCTGCGAAAGCCGCGTATTTACTCCGGAGCGCCGTGTGATGCGCATTGAAACGGCACTGATTCCGGAAAACGCGTCATATCACGATATCACATACCGGCTTACAGGCGCAAACGGAATAGAAAGCAAGCTGGCGCGGATAATAAGCACAGAGGAAGGCGGCGTTACAGTCGAATGTCTCGGTGACGGGGAATTCTACCTGAGAGCACTGTGCAGGAACGGTTCAGACAGCGTGCGGCTGATGAACACGATGCGCCTGACCGGAGAAGGCCTCGGCAGTGCGTTCCACGATCCTTACAGTCTCGTTGAGGCAGGTCTCTGCACTCTGACGGGCGGCGACGTGAAGAACGGCATTGAGCACGGCATGAGATTCGGGCTGACCGGCGGCTGGTTCGGAGTGGAGAACACGGACTTCGGCGAGACCGGCGCGGACACGGTGACTATACCGGTATTCGCGGAAGTGAGCACGCCGTTCCGGATAAGCATTTATGACGGTACTCCGGAGGACGGCGAGCTGCTGGGTCGGTTTGAGTACTGCGAACCCTCGGAATGGCTCGTCTACAAGCCGGAGACATACAAACTGAATAAACCGCTGAAAGGCGTGCATACCGTCAGCATAGCGGGAGAACGCAAGTTCGACGTGCAGGGATTCGTCTTTGAGAAGCGCGACAAGGCGCACACGGAGTTCCCGGCAGTTGATGCCCGCATAAGCGGAGACAGCTACACTGTAACCGACGATGCCGTAACGGGCATCGGAAACAACGTGACCGTCGATCTCGGCGGCTACGATTTTACGGGATCCGCGCCTGAAAAGCTGGTGATAACCGGCAGGACCAAGCTGGCGTTCAACAGCATACAGGCGGTATTCGAGGGTGACGAAAAGCGCACGGTGCTGTGCGACTTCGCGCGCTCGGAGGAATATACGGCGCGGGAATTCCCGCTGGACGGCATAAAGGGCAGAGTGAAAGTCTCACTCATATTCCTGCCCGGCTGTGACTTCGACCTTAAATCGGTAAGGTTCATCTGAAAGGAGACGATACTATGAATATTATGGGACTCAGAGAAAAGATAAAAGAGGGCGGCCTTGACGCCACACTTACGGAGCTGTACGGCGCGGAGGCCGCAGCGGCACAGCGTGAACGCTACGTCAATGCCTGCATGGAATTCGAGAAATACTTCCCCGAGCATCACAATGTATGGCTGTTCTCGGCTCCCGGAAGAACGGAGATATGCGGCAACCACACCGATCATCAGCACGGCTGCGTGCTGGCGGCGGCTGTTGACCTCGATATAATCGGCATTGTCGCGTTCAACGACGAGAACGTTATCCGTGTCCAGTCGGCGGGTCACAACATGAACGTGGTCAATATCAGCGACCTTGCCCCGCAGAAAAAAGAGGAGGGCACTTCCGACGCACTGATACGCGGCATGGCGGCAGGCTTCCGCAGCAGAGGTCTGAAGATCGGCGGTTTTGATGCCTACACCACATCGAACGTCCTCGGCGGCAGCGGCCTGTCGTCCTCGGCGGCCTTCGAGGTGCTGATCGGCACGATCATAGACAGGCACTACAACAACGGCAAGGCGGGCGCAATTGAGATAGCAAAAATGGGTCAGCTTGCGGAAAACGCCTACTTCGGCAAGAAGAGCGGCCTTATGGATCAGACGGCAAGCTCCGTGGGCAGTTCGGTATTCATCGATTTCGAAAACA
>JAEEJW010000155.1 GCA_016282095.1 Ruminiclostridium sp.
GAAGGTACGGTGCCGGACGCGGAGAATGTGAAATTTACGGACTTCCCTGTGTATAAGGACGCTTCCGGCGCTGATGAATGTGAAGTGCCTTTCAACGGTGAGCTCATAAATTTATCATACTAATAAAGCGTGAGTGCGAGGAAATGATGTTCCGGTACTCTGCGGAGACCGGAGCGCCCGTGTATGTGTACCGCTTTCCGAATCTTGCGGGGAAGTGGGTCAGGCCGAACTACAACAGTGCAGTGTGAACGTTCTGCCACAACATAGCGAACGATCTGCCGATAAAGGTTAATGACCAGTCGGTAGTATTGGAACTGCTGTTCGTTGACGATCTGCTCGAAGAGCTCTATGACGCGACAGAAGGCCACCCCCACAGATGTGACTATCCGCCGGAAGGCGAGGACGGCTGTGACGGCCTGACTCCGAAGCCCTGTGAAAACGGCCGCTACTGCTATGCACCGGTCACCTATAAGGCCTCTCTCGGTCACATCGTTGAATGTCTGCACGCCTTTCACGATCAGCCGCAGACGCTGATGATGCCGGCAGCGGCTCCGGACAGCTTTGAGAAGAAGCTGTTCTCTATGTATATATCCTATCTGCCGGCAGACAGAGCGGCGTTCCCGCTGAAAACAGCGGCTGATGAACGCGGCAGCTTTACCGAGCTGATAAAGACCTTCGGAAACGGTCAGATATCGGTGAATATAACAAAGCCCGGCGCTGTCAAGGGGCAGCACTGGCACAACTCGAAATGGGAAATCTTCGTCGTTGTGGCAGGGCATGGCCTGATACGACAGCGCAGACTCGGCACCGGCGAAGTGATAGAATATGATGTCCGCGGTGATGATCCGAAGGCTGTATATATGCTGCCCGGGTACACCCACAGCATAGAAAACCTGTCCGATACCGATGACCTTGTTACGATCATGTGGGCTAACGAGACCTTTGATGCCGGACGCCCGGACACCTTCTCCGAGCCCGTCTGACAGAATATGTGAAAAATGCGTACAGGCCTTTCCGGGCTTGTACGTTTTTGTTTTGCCGTGGGCAGCCTGCGTATTGTATAAAGTGGATATATTTGTTGTAAAAATAAACAAAGTTGTATTTGGAATGTTGAAATATATATGGAAATATGGTACAATTAATATAATTATAGGTGTACACTTTTGCCGGATAAGTACAGAGAGGTGGCTCGGTATTATGGAAAAACACCGTTTCAGTGATGCAGAAAAGAATATACTTGAAAAAACACCAATACCGCTTGCGGTATTTCAGGTGATAAACGGCAGACCCGAGAATATCCTGCTTTCCGAAGGCTTCCGTGATCTGTTCGGATATGAGAATATGGAAAACGCCTGCCGCAAGATGAGCGAAGATGTGTTTGAGGGGATACATCCTGATGATGTTTCTCGTGTGAAGGAACTTACAGCGAAATTTTCGGCCGTCGATGACGCTAAATATGATGTGGTATTCCGCTCAAAACGCAGGAACAATAACGAATATACGATAATTCACGCTGTCGGTGAGCACGTTTTCACCGAAACGGGTGTGAGGCTCGGTTATCTCTGGTATACAAATGAGGGTTCGTTCGCAGGTGAAAGCGGAAACGAAATGAAACTTACCGCGGCGCTGAAAAACGCTCTGCGTGAGGAGAGTCTGCTGAAAGCAAACAATTACGACTTCCTCACCGGACTGTCCAGCATGACCCATTTCTTTGAGCTGCTTGCGACCAGAACGGACAAGAAAAACGAATCCGTACTGTATCTTGATCTGTGCCGCATGAAGTATTTCAATCACACCTACGGCTTCGCGGAAGGCGATAAACTGCTCCGCGCCTTTGCAAAGCTCATTTCACGCTATTTTGGGAAGGAAAACTGCAGCCGTCTCGGTCAGGATCATTTCGCGGCTGTCACGGTCAGTGAAGGCCTCGGGGAACGGCTTGACGATCTGTTCGAGGAGGCTCGCTGGATAAACGGGGGACTCTCTCTGTCCGCACATATCGGCATATATCCGCTGGGCGAAGCGGGAACCGGCGCCAGTGCCGCCTGTGACCGTGCAAAGCTTGCCTGTGATTCGCTGAAAAGTATTTATACATCTGCGTACAGCTATTTTGAGGCATCAATGGGTGAGGCTGTAATAGACAGACAGTATGTCATGGCGAATCTTGACAGAGCTCTGGCAGAGCGCTGGATAAAGGTATATTATCAGCCCATAGTAAGAACCGTAAACGGCAGAGTCTGTGATGAAGAAGCTCTCGCGAGATGGATAGACCCGATCAAAGGCTTCATGTCGCCGGCAGATTTCATACCGACCCTTGAGGACTGCGGCCTGATATACAAGCTCGATCTGTATATCGTAGACAGAGTGCTGGAAAAGCTGAAGACTCTGCGTGAAGCGGGGCTGCATCTCGTTCCGCAGTCAGTAAACCTGTCACGCTCGGATTTCGATGCCTGCGATATCGTTGAAGAGATAAGAAAGCGGGTAGATGCCTCCGGATTCAGCCGCGATCTTATCACCATAGAGATCACCGAGAGTGTTATAGGCAGCGATTTTGAATTCATGAAAGAAAAGATCGCGCGTTTCAGGGAGCTGGGTTTTGCGGTCTGGATGGACGATTTCGGCAGCGGCTACTCGTCCCTCGATGTTCTGAAGAATATAAAGTTCGACCTCATAAAGTTTGATATGAGCTTCTTGAGGAACTTTGACGAGAACGAAACTGGCAGGATAATTCTTTCCGAGCTTATCAAAATGGCGACTTTTCTCGGTATAGACACTGTTTGCGAGGGTGTTGAGACCTCGGCACAGACACAGTTCCTGCGTGAAACGGGCTGCTCGAAGCTGCAGGGATATTATTTTGAAAAGCCGATACCTTTGGAAAAGATTCTTGAAAGATATGAAACCGGTTCACAGATAGGGTTTGAGGATCCGGTCGAATCAAAATATTTCGAGACTGTCGGAAGAGTAAATCTTCACGATCTCTCGGTAATTACTCAGGGCAATGACAGCGAATTCCACAAATTCTTCGATTCGCTTCCTATGACGATCATCGAGATGCATGATGACAAGATCCGTATCGCACGCAGCAACAAGTCGTACCGTGATTTCATGAGACGGTACTTCGGAACAGAAAACGGCTGGAAAACGAATTATTCCGGCGAGACTGCCCGGACTTCAATGCCGGTGCTTATGGAAGTTATAAAGCGCTGCAGTGTTGAGGGCGGCCGATCGTTCGTAGATATCAATATGCCCGACGGTTCGATGGTTCACGGTTTTGTCCGCAAGATCGCAGAAAATCCAAAGACAGGCACCACGGCTACCGTTGTTGTTGTGCTTTCGATACTTGATCCGGATCAGGGCGCCGATTATGCCAATATAGCACGCGCACTTGCCGCCGATTATTTCAATATTTTCTATGTCAATCTAAGGACGGAGGATTTTATAGAGTACAGCTCCGACGCCGGCAAGGAAGCTCTCGCTTTCGAGCGGCACGGCAGGGATTTCTTCTCCGAAGCCCGCAAGGACGCTTACGATTACCTGTACCATGAGGACTGTCCGGTGTTCATCAGAGCATTCACAAAGGATAATATCGTCCGTGCCATAGATGAGCAGGGTGCTTTCACTATGACCTACCGTCTGCTTATGGATGAAAAGCCTGTCTATGTAAATATGAAAGCCTTGCGTATGCACGGAAGTCCCGATCATATAATCATCGGCGTGAGCAGCGTTGATTCTCAGATGAAACAGAAGGAGCTCATGTCGAAGATAGAGCGCGACCGCCTGGTATATATGAGAATAGCTGCTCTTTCCGGAGATTATCTCTGTATGTATACCGTTGATCCTGTTTCTGACCGGTATTTTGAATACAGTTCATCGGACGATTATGAGGGACTCGGCCTTGCCAAGAATGGCGATGATTTCTTCACAAAAGCACTCCGCGACGGTCAGAAAGCGATCGAGCCCGCAGATTATGACAGATACAAGGAGCTTTTCACCAAAGAAAATGTGATGGATGAAATAGAAAAGAACGGCATTTTCTCTCTGCAGTATCGTCTCAATATCGGCGGTAAGCCCCGTCCCGTCATACTCCGCGCCGCCCTTGTGCAGGAACCCGACGGAGATAAGCTCATCGTCGGCGTCGCCGGCATCTGAGAGCTTTGGCCGCTTACGTTATGGTCGCTTACGCTCGAGACTTGGGGAACCCTTTTTTGAAAAAAAGGGTTCCCCAAACCCCTCCCAAAAAACTTTAACCGCTTCGCTGATAAACCCGGAATAAACTGCTCCTTTTGTTATTCAGAAGGAGCAGTTTTTTGTGTAATATGAAAAAACAGTGGGGAAGAATCATTTACAACAGACAGCAGTGGATATGTTGGTTGATCACGGGACAGGGAACGGGTTATTGCCGAATGCAGAAATATGAAGAAAAAATTAATAAATTTTCATCTGTACTATTGACAATAATACAGATGTGTGCTATAATACAACTGTATTATCCGGAGTAATACAGTTGAGATAGTGACGATATAACATTAAAGGGAAGGAAGTGGCGAATTGTTTGACATAAAGCTCGACCCGAATATGAGCATACATGAGCAGATATGCGGAGAAGTGGCGCGGCTCATATCCCTCGGCATACTTGCGCCGGACGAGAAGCTCCCTGCCGTGCGTGAGACCGCAAAAGCCCTCGGTGTGAATCCGAATACCGTTCAGAAGGCTTACGCGGCACTCGAAAAAAGCGGACTCATTTACTCGCTGCCGGCTAAGGGAAGTTACGTTTCGCCCGGCGGAAAAGCCGCAGAAGCCGTGAAACGGGAAGCCGCCGCCGAACTGCGCACCGCCATGGAAAAGGCCGCAGCGACAGGGCTTGAACGCGATGCTGCCGAAGCGCTCATGGACGATATCTGGGGAAAGAGAGGAAAAGAATAATGATCGAAATAAAAGACTGTGTTATGGATTACGGTGACAAGCGTGCTCTCGATCATGTCACGATCACGATTCCGGAGGGCTGCTCCTACGGACTGCTGGGCTCCAATGCGGCCGGCAAATCCACTCTGCTGAAGCTGCTCAACGGCATATACCGCCCCACGTCGGGCAGTATCACGATAGACGGCGCTCCCGTGTACGACAGCGCGCAGGTAAAGGAGAAGCTGTTCTTCGTAGACGACGAGACCATACAGTTCTCGGATATGACCACGGAGGATATGCGCCGGTATTTCGGGCGGTTCTGGCCGAGCTTTGACAACGCGTTGTTCGATAAGCTGATCGCAACAGTAGGATTGCCGGGGGATAAGAAGATGCATACATTCTCAAAAGGAATGAAACGTCAGGCTATCGTTATCTGCGGAGTTTCGTGCAGACCGGCTTATCTGTTCATTGACGAGGCTTTCGACGGCCTCGACCAGACCATGCGCACGATAGTAAAGAACATACTCATAGACGAGATGCTCGATGACCGGCTGACTGTGGTGTTCTCGTCCCACAATCTTAGTGAGATAGATGAATTCTGCGACCGCGTCGGACTTCTTCATGCCGGTAAGGTGCTGTTCGACCGCGAACTCGACAGCGTAAAGAGCGACCTCGTGAAGATTCGTGCGGCCTTCGACCGGGAGATCACTGCGGAAGACCTGCCGGAGCTGGACGTGAAGCACATTTCAAAGTCCGGCAGCCTCACGGAGATAATAGCTTCCGGCGGCGCGGAAAAGGTTCGTGCGGCGGTGGAAAAGCTGTCACCGAAACTATGCGATCTTATGAAACTTTCGCTGAAAGAGATATTTGTATATGAAATGGAGGGTGTTGGCTATGACGGTTCAAAACTCGAAGAATAATCGTTTTATGACATACTATCTGTACCGGCTCGGCAGACTGAAATACCTCATGATACTGCTGATGCTGTTCATGCTGCTTTCCTTTCCGCTCTATTCGCTGTTTATCGAGGGGTACGCCGCGGAAACTCTGGAGACCGATGTTGAAGTGTACTCAAATACGTTTCAGGTAATATGCAGCGACCTCGGCTGGAAGATATTTGCCGCGGGAATGCTCGGAGCTCTTGTTATCGCGCTGATAATGGGGCTTGATAGTTTCCGGTATCTGCACAACAAGAAATATGTCAATATGGATCTGTCCCTGCCCGTGACGCACAGGCAGCGATTTTTCGGAGACCTGCTCGCGACGGTGACGGCGCAGTTCGTGCCGGTGCTTATGGCCGCGGTCATAGGTCTTTCGGTATGCGCTCATGTTCGTTCGATAGATTATACCGGCGTTTATCCGAGCGATACCACTCCGTATTACTTGCAGACCTGCGCGCAGCTTGAAAACACTATACCGGCGACGCTCGTCGCGGGAGTTCTCCTTATCGCTATGTCGTTGTTCGTAATAAGTTTCTGCGGGCGTACTGCCATAGCGGTAATCATGACCGTAGTGACACAGATAGCCGTGCCGATCATAACTACCTGCCTCTGGACTATCGGACTTTCGGGGGCTTACGGAGCTGACGAGTTCAGCCTGATGAACTCGGGCTTCACGTCGCTCATATCCACGACAGGATACCTGTTCGCTCGCGGAATGAGCAGCTCTCATCAGCTTCTGAACAATTCGCCGTGGGGCTATATCTTCATAGCCGTATGGAGCGCGGCTCTTATCGCGGGAGCGTACTTTGTGCAGAAGCACCGCCGCAATGAGCGCACCGGCGAGCCCTTCGTCTTCAAGTACGCGCGCCACGGTTTCACGGCGCTGTTCATACTCGCAGTGGCTTCATTCTTCGGAATGAGACTGTTCGCTCCGGAATACGCCAAGTACACCTTCTTCTACTCGTTATTCGGCGGAGGCACCGGGGAAAAGTACGATATTCCGTTCGCGGCGATATGCGTTGTATCGGCTCTTCTGATATTCATAATAATGGAAGTCATCGGCGGCGGAAGTCTGAAAAAGGCTCCCGTATCGGCGGCGCGCTTTCTTGTGACAGTCGGAGCGTGCTTAGGATTATGCGCTGCATTTCCAGTTACGGGCTGCTTCGGGTTTTCGACATATATCCCCTCGGAAAACGTCGCCGACAGCGCGTATGTCAGCTTCCACAACCACTGGGACAGCCCCAATCAGTTCATTGTCCCGTATGAGGAAGCCGCCGCGCTGCACAGGCGCATAATCAATGAACACCCCGGCAGCGCGAGTCTGTACCGATACGGCTCCGTAGGTGTGAGTATACAGTACATAGGAAAGAATTCCGTTATAGCCTCGCGCTCCTATGAGCTGAACGACAGCTATATCAAAGACCTGTACGATATGTATTTCAGAAATAACGGCATGGCGCGGAGATATGAGAAGCCCGAATATCAGGGCAGCCACGAGCGCGATGAGACCGGACGCTGGGTAACGAAGACCTATGAGCTGACGCGCAGCTTCGCATTTGTCTATACGACAAACAAGCTCCCGGCGGACGAGGCCGCCCGCGAAAAATACATGATAAAGGCAGACATTGACCCGTACGTGCTGTATGATACCATAATGTCGGATATTGAGAATGTGACTTATGAGCAGATGTATCTTTCGGCGTATCAGTTTCCCGCTACCATTCATCTGCACGTGGAACGCGGTGAAGACATCAGGAGCCCGTACAATTTGTGGAATATGGATTATCGGATATATCCGTTCTTTACAAATACGATAGCTCTGCTTAAAGAGAACGGGCTCGTTCTGTTCCCGGACAATGAACCGGACTATTCAGCTTATGAAGCGTACATCGTCAGGGCCTGCGGCAATGAGAACGAGGGTCATATCGAGAATACGCCCTCCTTATACAGCGACCTGCAAGTTGTCACAGGCGACCCGTCGCTCGGCGGAAATATGCGTAGACTTGGCGAGAACTCCGCTGAGCTGAAGGAGCTTATGGGATATACCGCCGAAATGTCTTATTACGGCGGAAATGAGCGCTATTATATCGTACTGATAGACAAGAAGTACGGCGATCTTACAAGATCGGTCTACAGATATCCCGTCATTGAGGCTTACACCGCGCGAGCCGCAGAGATATTCGCTGCCGCTCCCGAAGCGCGTGAGGAGCTTGAAAACCTCCGCGACCACGGTACCATTTATTCTTTGGAGGAAATGGAAGTGCTCGAAGAACAGTGGCGTGAACAAAATTAATAAAGATACCCCCTACAAATAGAAATTCCCCGTATATCGGAAACGGTATGCGGGGAATTTCCGTATTGATAATTCATCAAATTATCACATCATTTTCAGATTTCTGTCACATAAAGGGATGAAATATGGCCGCGTTTTATGTTATAATATGTCCGTACAATTATTGTGCGCAAGCGCAGTAAGCAGATGCGAAAAGGAAGGTATTTGATCATGAAACGTACAAAGACTGTTATAAGCGCGGTTCTGTCTGCGATGATCGCGGTATCATGCTTTGCCGCAGGTGTGTCGGCACAGAACGATAACGGCAATGGGAACAACGGCAATAACGGCAACAACGGCAA
>JAEEJW010000156.1 GCA_016282095.1 Ruminiclostridium sp.
AGCTCGTCAAAGCGGCTAAACTGCCGTGACCCCAGCCCGGAAAACGATGAAAACCCCCGGCATTTACACAGGTAAATGGCGGGGGTCACTTGTATGGTCAGAAACACATCACCGTGTGGTGTACCATTCTTTCAGTACAGCTTCGGCGGCTTTGCCGTATATGGTGAAGTCGCGGTTCTCATGTGCCTTTTCCGGCGGCGGCAGGACAGCTTTCCAGTCCCACCAGAAGAATCCCCGGAAATAAGGCTCGTCCCACATGGTCTCCATGGCGCTGCGGTAGAAATCAGCCTGTTCCTGCTCGTCGGAGGGAGTTTCGGGACGGTTCCTGAAATCCCACGGGTACATGGTGCAGCCGCGCTCATTGCGCACGCCGATCTCTGCAAACATCACGGGCTTTCCGAAGTGCTCGCTGCACTTCTTCACGCGTTCTCTGTGCTCCGCCCATTTCCGGCGCATGGTATCGAGAGAGTTGTCGCCGGGCTCCGAAACGGGGTAGTAGGCGGATATTCCGATGATATCCACGTCCGTGAGCCACGGGAAACGGAACTCGTCGCCGTGGTTTATATTGTGCATTATCGTGCCGGTATAGACCTTGCGCACGTCTTCTATGAGCCTGCGGCAGTACGAAGCCTGTGAATCCATGCCCGCCATTTCACAGCCTGTGCAGAGCATCTCGCATTTCTCCGATTCGGCGAGCCGCGCGTAATGCAGCATGAACCGCGTGTATGAGGCAAACCATGCTTTCCAGTAGTCGCCGTTCTCGGAAGGAAAGTTTATCCTTGCTCTCCACGAGCGGTCAAGGCAGTCCACCATGGGTTTGAGGCAGACTTTCAGACCGAGGGACTTTGCTTTGCGGATGGCAAAGCGCACTTCTTCATCAGTCTGCGTCCTGCCGAACAGTGAGAACACGTTCAGTGAGTAGAACGCTTCCTGAAAGCAGTTGACCGGTATGCATATCCAGTTCAGCCCCAGTGAAGCGAGATATTCCATAGACTTTTCCGCTTCCGTGGTCGTAAATCCTCCGGTGCCGGAGAAAAATCCCCATGTATAACCTTTTATCATAAACAGCCTCCGTTATCCGTTTTGTTACATACAGGAATTATACACTAAAACCGGTTATTTGTCAATAAAAACATATTGTTCTGCGGGTGATGTTTTACTTTATTCATGAGAGCTGACATATCATCGGGGATAAGCGGCCGATCTGATTTCAGCGCGGTTTATGTGCTGCTTTTCGGATTCGGGGGTAATATAAAATATCCGGAATGTATTGAAATGTTACCGGAAATATGCTATTATATAAACAATGGAATGGAGGGAGGCCGAACAATGAAAAAACATGGACTAACTGCATTGGCATTATGCGCCGTGATGCTTCTTTCGGGCTGCGCGGAGAGCAAGGCTCCCGCTGCGAGCGAAACAGCTGCCGTAACTGCGGCATCCACATCTGAGGCAGAGACTTCCGGGGCGCCGGAAACGTCCGGTACAACGGCGGAAACGACGACTGCAAAAGCGGACAAAAGTACCGCAGCGGAAACTACGACTGCCGGAACGGAAGAGAGTACCGCGGCGGAAACTACCACCACTGCGGCAGAGACTACGACTGCCCTTCAGACCTCCGCGCCTGAAACAACCGTGTCGGAGACCCTCGGAGGAAAAGTCGTGAGCGCAGAAACTACGACCGTGGAGACCGTCACGGAGCCGGAAACGTCCGGACCCGCAGTCCATGAGCCTCCGCCGGAAATAGATGAGGATATGTTCACGCTGTACATCGGCGGCAGCGAAAAAGCGGAGAAGTACGATGTCGAAGTCAAGGCTCTGTCCGAAGACGTGACCGGCGGGATAATAAAGGCTCTGAAAGCCGGTGCCCGGATAGCGCTCATAAAGGATAAGAACGGAAACTACAGCATAAGCGATCTCGGGAACGCCAAAACAGATATTTCCACACTGAAAAGTCTGGAGAATTCCTTTACCAGGGAATCCTATGAGGAAATGAAGGAATTCCTCAAAGACACCGAATATGCGGATATGAGCTATGAAGAGTTTGTCGAGGAGATGCTTGATACTTTTGAAAAAATATATCCGGGTATCCGTGATATGTTCGACGAGAATATGAAACTCAAGGACGGCAGGGCCTTCGATAATCTGCTGGTCATCACCGCCGAGATGCGGGACGATTTCAGAACCGCATACTGTGACGAGGAAACGGTCATACGGGAAGGACTCAAAGGTATATTTGACATACTTGAGAACAACAGCGAATACGAAAAATTCGTCAAGGGTATAGACAGCGGCGATACTCCATACAGGGAAGCGATCATCAGCTATAACGGCGGCTATTGCGTGGCAGCAGGGGTATCGGTGAAGACCCTTTCTTCGGGAGAGTGGAGACACGCTGATTTGGTATGGCTCGGAAAGGCGAAAGTATATGAAAATGATCCGAAGCTGCTGACCCGACAGATATTTGCTCCCGATTATCCGCTGTTTGAAGATATAAACACCGAGGACAGTCCTTTTGAAATGTCTCTGGAGATAGTTTCCGAGGGCTATCGCGGCGACGGTGTTGAGGTCAGCGAAAGCGGCTATTCCAATATCCTGCGCGGCGATATGACGCTGGGGATGGTACCGGAGATAGAGTTCACGGAACCCGGCGAGGAATACGGCTTCAGTTTCGGAGAAGTGAAGCAGCTCTGGATAAAATTCCGGATAAAGGAAGGCTACCGTGACAATGTGCTGGGCAAGTACACCGCAGAATCTCCCGAGCTCGAGGGCATCGGGCGGCTCTATGTGTTCGCGTTTGACGACAGCATCAATATAAGCCTG
>JAEEJW010000018.1 GCA_016282095.1 Ruminiclostridium sp.
AGCGGCGCGGAGAACGGTTTCTTCCGCAAGTGGGCGGGTTATCACGCGTCAGTGGGCGCTTCCACGGAAAAATTCACTAAGCTCAATGTATATATCGGAATGATACCGGGTCTGGTTTCAAACCTTGCGAATTATTCCGTGCTGGTACTCGGTGTTTTCCTTGCGATGCAGGGTGAGTTCACTATCGGTATGATACTGACGTTCCAGAGCTTTCTTGGATTGTTTATGTCTCCTGCCAACACACTTATCTCGGCAGGTCAGACTATACAGGAGATGCGTACCCAGATGGAACGCGTCGAAGATGTTATGCAGTACCCCGATGACGTAAATTTCAGGGACGACCCGATCTCCGAGGATACCGACTACGACAAACTCGAAGGATATGTGGAGCTTAAAAACATCACCTTCGGTTACTCGAAGCTCGCAGACCCGCTGATTAAAGACTTCTCAATGAAAATGGAGCCCGGCAGCAGAGTGGCTTTCGTCGGTACCTCCGGCTGCGGAAAATCCACACTTGCCAAGCTCATTTCCGGACTCTATCAGCCGTGGGAGGGCGAAATACTCTATGACGGAAAGTACATACACGAAATAGACCGCAGCACCTTCACAAGCTCGGTGGCAGTAGTCGATCAGGATATTATATTATTCGAGGACACAATAGCCAACAACATCAAAATGTGGGACAACACTATCGAGGACTTCGATATGATACTCGCAGCACGCGACGCACAGATACACGACGATATCATGGAGCGCGAAGGCGGCTATCAGGGCAGGCTGATAGAGGGAGGCAAAGACCTCTCCGGCGGACAGAGACAGCGCCTTGAAATAGCGCGTGTTCTTGCGCAGGATCCCTCGATAATCATTATGGACGAAGCAACATCTGCACTCGACGCAAAGACCGAGTATGAGCTTGTAAACGCGGTCAAGGAGCGCGGTATAACCTGCATAGTCATAGCACACAGACTCTCAACCATACGCGATTGCGATGAGATAATCGTTCTCGATAAAGGAAGAGTTGTCGAGCGCGGTACACACGACGAGCTATACGCCAAGGGCGGTTACTACACCGAGCTTATCTCGAACGACTGAGGAAGGAGGAGATCGATATGGGATTATTTGACGAACAGATACTCGAACGAAAACGCAGCGATCAGGACGTTTTCGAGGATTCGATCTTCGGCATGGCTTCCGCAGTCACGGGAGGCCGCAGAGCCGGTGATATTGCCGACGAGCGTATCGTCACCAAGGACGCTATCGACGATGTACTTAAGTTTTACCACATAAAGCCGGTGGAGATACCCGACACTATCACAGACCCTGACGAGCAGATAGAATATGCCATGCGTCCACACGGACTCATGCACCGCGTAGTCGAACTATCGGAGAATTGGTACAACAAAGCATACGGACCCATGATCGCGTATATGAAAGAGAGCGGATCGCCGGTAGCCGTATATCCGAAAGCGGTAAGAGGTTATTGGTATAGGGATGTTGACGGAAAGAAGGTTTTGCTGAACAGGAATACTGCAAAACTTTTCGATCTCGACGCAATATGCTTTTATCGTCCTATGCCGCTCAGACCTCTGAAGATAAAAGACCTGCTGCTGTATATGAAGCAGTGTTTAAGCAAGTATGACTTCGCACTGCTGATAGGTATAATGCTTATTGCGACATTTATCGGTATGCTTATGCCGAGACTTACAATGCTGATGACGGGATTTGTGCTTGAAAGCGGAAATGTGTCTATTCTGCTGGGAACGGCGGTATTCATAGTCTGCGTCGCTTTGTCCTCACAGATAATGAGCGCCTGCAATCAGCTCGCTACACAGCGTATAAACACAAAAACGAGCAACGCCGTTGAGTCGGCAGTGATGATGCGCATATTGAGTCTTCCGGCACCGTTCTTCAAGAAATACAGCTCAGGTGAATTACAGAGCCGTAACCAGTCTATGAAGCAGCTTTGCGATCTGCTGATAAACAATGTGTTCTCTATCAGCTTGACATCGCTGACCTCGCTGCTGTATATCACGCAGATATTTGCTTTCGCTCCCGCGCTGACGGTACCCGCTGTCGTCATAATCGCCATGACGGTTGGTTTCTCACTTATCACCACATTCGCGCAGATGAAGATAACCAAGCAGCAGATGGAACTTTCCGCGAAGGAAAACGGCGTATCCTATGCACTCATAAATGGTGTACAGAAGATAAAGCTCGCCGGTGCCGAGAAGCGCGCGTTTGCGAAATGGGCGAACGGATTCAGAAAAAGTGCAGAGCTTGCTTATAACCCGCCTATGTTCCTGCGGATAAACAGCGCTATCACAATGGCGATATCCATAATCGGTACCGCCGTGATCTACTACATCGCCGTTACAACTTATGTATCACCGTCGGAATATATCGCCTTCAACGCGGCTTACGGCATGGTATCCGGAGCATTCTCATCCCTGGCCGGAATAGCAGTATCGGTAGCGCAGATAAAGCCTATACTTGAAATGGCGGAGCCAATCCTCAAAGCCGAGCCGGAGGTTTCCGAAGGCAGAGAGATCGTGACCTCGATATCCGGTGCCATAGAGCTTAACAACGTTTATTTCAGATACAACGAGAATATGCCTTACGTTGTCGACGGGCTGAACCTGAAAATACGTCCCGGCGAATACATAGCAATAGTCGGCAGGACAGGCTGCGGAAAATCCACACTTATGCGTCTGCTGCTGGGATTTGAAACACCGCAGAAGGGTGCTATATACTACGACGGCAGAGATATGAACCGCATCGATTTGAGGTCGCTTCGCCGTCAGATAGGCGCAGTCACACAGGACGGCGGCCTGTTCAGAAGTGACATATACTCGAACATCGTCATTTCCGCGCCGCAGCTTACTCTCGATGAAGCGTGGGAAGCTGCGGAACTTGCCGGTATCGCGGACGATATCCGCGCTATGCCGATGGGAATGAACACGATCATCAGTGAGGGTCAGGGCGGCATCTCCGGCGGTCAGAGACAGAGACTCATGATTGCAAGAGCTATAGCACCGAAACCGAGAATACTGATGTTCGACGAGGCAACATCAGCGCTTGACAACAAGACTCAAAAACAGGTCAGCGAAGCTCTCGATGCTCTCGAATGCACAAGAATAGTGATCGCTCACAGACTGTCTACTATCAAGAACTGCGATCGTATTCTGGTTCTCGACAAGGGCAAGGTCATTGAGGACGGCAGCTATGACGAGCTCATCGCAAAGGGAGGCTATTTCGCCGAGCTGGTTGAGCGCCAGAGACTGGACAACTGATCATTATGCAGGACTGCCGAAACACTTATTGCTGTTTTGGCAGTTTTGCTGATTTTTGAGGGAATAATTGAAATCATTCCGTTTTGTTCTTCCATAATGTCAGTTTTATGGTAAAATAAGAATATAAACTGAAAGGATATGATACTGAAATGATTAAGAAACAAATAATGTCCGTGCCGCTCGTATTCTTCATCGGAGTCGTAGCATTCTGCATTACCGGAATAATCATCGGCTCGTTCTGCGACTTCGGCATAAACGAGGCTCTCGCAAACAAGACGGATATCGGCGCATTCTTCGCCACATACGGCTCGTACTTTTCGTACTGCCTGTATCCCGCCGCAGGTATGTGCCTGTTCAAGGGGCTTTCCAAAAAAGGCGGTAATTTTAAGATGCTCGCGTGGGTGCTGCTTATCGTCGGATATTACATGGCTGTATATTACAGCAACAGCTACAACGGCAAGAGCGTAAGGGCGCTGTTTGAATACACCGCGGGAGAGTCCTCGCCGCTGCTATCCGTGCTGAGCTGGGGCTTCTGGGTAGTTCTGTACGCATGGGTGCCGATAGTATGTTATTTTCTGTTTGATGACATCGACCCCGATAAGCTCATAGCCGTAGGTGCGGCAATACTTGTCGCGGGGATCGCGGCGGATAATGTGAACCTCTGGCTCAAGCAGGTGGGCTCTCGTCCTCGCTATAAGTATCTTATAACGCTCGATGACCCGATGAGCGAATACCGAAACTGGTGGCAGATGATACCGAATCTCGCGGGAAGTAACGACAACTTCAAGAGCTGGCCGAGCGGAAATATGACGATAGCGTCGATGATGTTCTCGCTGCCTATGCTTGCCGATGTGTGCAAAAAGAGAAGCAAGGCGAGGAACATCGTATGCTTCGCGCTCGCCTGCGTATTCGTTATTATCTACGGCTACAACCGCATACACATGACCAATCATTTTCTCTCGGATGTATGCTTCGGAACACTGATAACTTACATCATATACTCGGTCATCAGCTCGGCGTTTCTTAAAGCAGCTAAAAGGAAGTAACTGCCGGAAAGAAGAAAAAAAGCAGAAAAGGATAAAAATACAGGAAAATACGATCATGGAAACGCTGATGTTTCCGCTTTACGGACGGGCACGCTGCTCGAAGCTTTACCCGGATATATTTCCCGACAAAGAAGCGGAAGCACTGATCAACAGGATATATTTCGAGGACGATACCGTAAAGGGATTGTTCACATCACTTGCCGAAACATATCCCGGCGGCGGTATATGTTTCGATGCCAGGAATGAGGCAGCTGTCTTTAACACAAACAAATTTATCGAGAAAAGCGGGTATTCGAGCAGATGTCATCTTGCTGTCAACAGCGCTCGTCAGAAATTCAGTGAGTGGTCTGATAAGTTCGCTACTGTTTCGACATTCAGACGATTGCCCGAAGATGTTCGGAATGCAGAGTCTATACCGTTCACAATAAGACAGGAAATGGCATTTGCTATGAAAATGGGTTATTTTAAAATAATCGAAATTGGGTTCGCAGCTTCCGCGTAACACATTTATTAGCCTGAAAAGAATTAATAAAACACGATCGGCTGAGTATCACATCTCAGCCGGTCGTTTGTTAT
>JAEEJW010000157.1 GCA_016282095.1 Ruminiclostridium sp.
CGGAATGACCTTGATATCGGGAAGATTCAGCTCGTTCGCAAGTTCATTTATCTGACGGTTCAGTTCGCTGAAACGAGTCTCGCTGTACTGTACCAGATCCATTTTGTTTACTGCGAAAACATAGTGCCTTATACCCATCAGACTGCATATCCTCGCGTGCCTGCGGGTCTGTACAAGCACTCCCTGCGATGCGTCAACAAGTATTACGGCAAGCTCCGCAAAAGACGCTCCCACCGCCATATTGCGGGTGTATTCCTCGTGTCCGGGAGTGTCCGCTACGATGAAGCTGCGCACCGAGGTGCTGAAATAACGATACGCGACATCTATCGTGATGCCCTGCTCACGCTCTGCCATAAGTCCGTCAAGCAGCAGAGAATAGTCTATCCCGCCGCCTGTGCTGCCGACCTTGCTGTCAAGTTCGAGAGCCTTTTCCTGATCGGCGTAGATAAGTTTCGCGTCATACAGGATATGCCCGATGAGCGTGGATTTACCGTCGTCTACGCTGCCGCAGGTTATAAATTTCAGAAGTCCTCCGTTCATCAGAAATACCCCTCTCTCTTTCTGCGCTCCATACTTCCCGCCGCTTCGTTGTCGATAACGCGTGAAGTGCGCTCGGATTTCACGCTCGCAAGCGTTTCCGTGATAATTTCGTCAAGCGTTGCGGCGGTACTCTCGATTCCGCCTGTAAGCGGATAGCAGCCGAGTGTCCTGAAACGCACGGATTTCATCTGCGGAACTTCTCCGTCGCGGAGCGGGAATCTGTCATCATCAACCATTATGAGATTTCCGTCACGTTCCACGACCGGACGCTTTGCGGCAAAGTACAGCGGAACTATGTCTATATTCTCACGGCGTATGTACTGCCAGATATCCTTTTCCGTCCAGTTTGATATGGGAAAGACGCGTATGCTCTCGCCTCTGTTGATCTTCGTATTGTAGAGTTTCCACATCTCCGGGCGCTGATTCTTCGGATCCCAGGCGTGTGACGCGCTGCGGAAAGAGAATATGCGTTCCTTTGCGCGGGATTTCTCCTCGTCGCGCCTGCCGCCGCCGAATGCCGCTGTGAAACCGTACTTGTCAAGCGCCTGTCTGAGCGCCTGTGTCTTCATTATGTCAGTGTAGGCGGCGCCGTGATCGAAGGGGTTTATACCGCGCTTCACGCCGTCTTCATTGATGTATTCGAGCATTTCGATGCCGAGCTTTTTGGCGGTCTCGTCGCGGAATTTTATCATTTCCCTGAACTTCCATGTGGTGTTGACGTGCAGGAACGGAAACGGCGGTTTTTCGGGGTAAAAAGCCTTGAGTGCCAGGTGCAGCATCACTGAGCTGTCCTTTCCTATCGAGTACAGCATCACAGGCTTCTCACATTCCGCCGCAACTTCGCGCATAATGTATATCGCTTCCGCTTCAAGCTCGTCAAGATGTGATAATTCGGGCATAACATCATCTCCTAATACTTGTTTGATTCTCTTGTGTCAACGGATATCTTTATATTCGTCCCGTCGGGCTTTTCTATCAGCCAGTCGAGTATGTCGCCGTGCTTTTCAGTGTGCATACGGCTCCCCATGCCTCCCATATCGGCGCCGAGGAAGAACCGTATCGCGTACACCGGGCATTCCTTTATACAGCTCGTACAGCCCCAGCAGTCACGCGGGTATTTTATATAAGCCCGCTTTTCATCGTCAAGGGCTATGAGCGTTCCGGGACAAACGTCCCGGCATCTGCCGCAGCCGACGCATTTATTCCTGTCAATCTCAATGCTCAACTGTCGCTCACACTCCTTATTATTATCCCGGTACTGCCGTTAACGAACCGCGAGTTGACGAATACGTTCCAGTGCCCGTCATCGCGTTCCGGGTAGTCGGTGTTCTCCGCAAAGCAGTGCCAGCGGGTCTCATGACGTGCTTTCAGATGCGCTATGACTGTTCTGCACACCGTCAGCCGTTCGCGCAGTTCATAGATGTACATAAGCTCCTGAGCATCGTCGGCGTGCAGGCTGTCGGAGAGCGCCTGTAACTGCCGGATCCGTCTGTCCGCTTCGTCGAGGCTTTTCTCCGAAAAACGGTAGTTCGTCTTTATTCCGCCTGCATAGTTATCCATTACAGTCTGCATCGCTTCTTCAAGCTGTTCTATGGTATACGGCGGATTACCATCCGTAAGGAAACGCGTCAATTCACTTTCGTGCTGTGCGATCTCATCTTCCGGGATGCCTGAGCCCATGCTGTCATCAAGATATCGCAGCATTGAATGCGCAGCGATCTCTCCCTCAGCAAGTGCGCCGGTAACGTACTTCTGCGGAGCTCCGCCGGCTACATCACCCGCTGCGTACAAGCCACTGATCGTAGTCGCCCGGTCCGCATCTATCCAGAATCCGCTCGCGGTATGACCGCCGACTATGTACGGTTCTGTGCCCTCGATCTCAACATCGTTTTCCGACGGGAGTGCGCCGCTTTCGAGCCATTTCAGCGTCTGCGACGGTGCCATATTAAGGTATGCTTTCAGAAGCGACTGCTCCTGCTCATTGGTGATGCCTTTTGTTTGCAGGCAGCACGGTCCGCGCCCCGCCATGTTTTCTGCGACAGTTCCGTAAACACGTTCCGATGTGGTAAGCCCGTATTTCTGCTCATACACCTCGCCGAGTGCGTTGATCTGTTTCGCTCCGACACCCTGCGCGAGAGTGCCCGTGGGTGCTATCGTGTCCTTGCAGCGAAGTGCGATAAAGCGCATCTCGAAAGTGGTCATCTCCGCGCCGTGACGTATCCCCATAGCGTAGCCCGCGCCGGTGTTGAACGGGCAGTACCACATCTTATGCCGC
>JAEEJW010000158.1 GCA_016282095.1 Ruminiclostridium sp.
ATCTCATCTATCGTTTCGCTCCAGCCCTTTATGGCCGTAAGCGGAGTGCGCAGCTCATGGGACACCGACGATATGAACTCATTCTTGATGTTTTCCGAGGTTTCAAGCTCGTCCGCCATATAGTTGAAGATATCGCAGAGCTCACCTATCTCGTCGGCTTTCTCGTTCTTTATGCGCACGGAAAAATCCCCGGCAGCAAGACGCCTTGCCGTGGCACCGACGCGGCGTATGGGCTGTACGATGCTTCGTATGAACGTGATGCCCAGCACCAGCAGGAGCAGAAGCACCACCGCACTCGCCGCAAGAACTTCGAGGGACAGAGTGACTATGCGCGCGTCGGTCTTGGTGAGGGAGGTTATGATGCGTATGCCTGTCCCTGTCGCGCCGTTGATGACCGTGAACGCCATGATATTCTCATTGCCGCCCAGTCCGCCCACATAGCTTCCGCGCAGATTCTCCGAGCGCCTTGCCGCGTAGTAGTCGGGCATATCATAGCTCTCGGCGGGAGTGAAGCCCGAGCTGGACAGGTAGACCCTGCCGTCGCGGTTTATCGCCATAAGCTCGGCGTAGTTCTTCTTCTCGAACTGCTCTATGGAGTTTATCAGCTCGTCGGAGTAGTTGCTGCCGGACTGTTCGTAGAAGCGGTCGGCTACGCCCGCGACTATGTTCGCCTGCGTTTCGATGTACTGCCGCACCGAGGTGTAGTAGTAGTTGCGGAACACGAAATAGCACGCGATATCGATTATAATAAGCAGCACCGCCACGATGCTGAAGCTGTTGAGAAACCAGCGGGCGGCGATGCTGTTGCCTTTTTTGGGTTTGTTCACAGGTCAGACGGCTCTTCCGAGCTCGAAAGCCTTCTTGTTTATCTCCAGTGCCTTTGCGGGAACGCAGGCATCAAGAGCTTTCTGCCATGCTTCCTCGGGGAATCCCGCGGTCTTCGATACAAGACCCATGAGCACGACATTGACGGCTCTGGAGCTTCCCGCCTGCTCGGCAAGGGAAAGCGCGTCTATCGCGGTGATGTCAACGCCCTTTGCGCGAATCTTCTCCGTGAGGTTTTCGGGGTATTCCTGCACGCCCATGATAACGGGCATGGGGTTCACCTGACGGGAGTTTGTGATGATCTTGCCGCCCTTTTTCAGATAAGGCAGCCAGCGCGCGGCTTCAAGCTCCTCGAAGGAGATGATGACGTCCGCCTCGCCTTTTTCGACTACCGGCGAGAATATCTTGTCACCGTACTTGATGTACGTTACGACGGAGCCTCCGCGCTGCGACATTCCGTGAACCTCGCTCACCTTGACGTCATAGCCTGCGGAGAGCAGTACATTTCCGAGTATGCGGCTGGCGAGCAGTGTTCCCTGTCCGCCCACGCCGACAAGCATTATAGATTTGGTTTCAGCCATTTCCGTGCGTCTCCTTTCATTCCTTAACGGCATCGAACCTGCACATCTGGCTGCAAAGGCCGCAGCCTACGCAGAGTGTGTTGTCGATCTTTGCCTTGCCGTCGGTGATCGAGATCGCCGGGCAGCCTATCCTCATGCAAGCCTTGCACGTTCTGCACTTCTCCGTGTCGATATGGAACGGCGGCTTATGCTTAACGGTCTTGAGCAGAGCGCAGGGTCTGCGGCAGATGACCACAGCGGGCTCGTCCGCAGCGAGCGCGGCCTTTATGACACGCTCGGTCTCCGCGAGGTCGCCGGGATCCACAACGGAAACGTTGTCGATGCCCACAGCCTTGCAGAGGGCTTCAAGATCAACGGCATTTGCGGGGTCGCCGTAGATGTTCTTGCCGTTGGCGGGGTTGTTCTGGTGGCCGGTCATGCCGGTGATGCTGTTATCGAGTATCAGCACCGTGGAGTTGGTGCGGTTGTACGCGATATTGATAAGTCCGGTGATTCCGGAGTGGATAAAGGTGGAGTCACCGATAACGGCTACTGCCTTGCCCTCATATTCGCCGCGCATAGCCTTGTTGAAACCGTGAAGGCCGCTGACGGACGCACCCATACAGACTGTGGTGTCCATAGCGTCGAGGGGAGCCGCGGAGCCGAGGGTATAGCAGCCGATATCGCCGCTTACGAACACGCCCAGCTTCTTCAGGGTATAGAACACGCCTCTGTGGGGGCAGCCCGCGCACATTACCGGAGGTCTTACCGGTATCGTGTCCTCCAGCTCAACGTACTCGTTCTTTATGCCGAGTATCTTCTCACGGATATATGTCTGGGAATACTCGCCTATGAAAGTGAACAGCTCCTTGCCTATGGGGTCAAGGCCTATCTTGCGGCAGTGTGTCTCGATGATGTCATCGAGCTCTTCAACGACGTAGAGCTTCTTCACCTTTGCGGCGAAGTCCTTTATCAGCTTTACGGGCAGAGGGTTCACCATGCCGAGCTTCAGGTAGCTTGCCTTCTCGCCGAGAGCCTCGCGCGCGTACTGATAAGCGGCGCCGTTGGCGATGATGCCTATTTCGCCGCTGAACATCTCGACTCTGTTGAGGGGCGAAGTCTCTGCGTATTCGATGAGCTTCTTCGTGCGCTCCTCCACCACGATGTGCTTGGGCTTTGCGTTGGCGGGAGTCATAATGTTCTTGCGGGGATTTTTCGTGTAGTCGTATCTTACGGTCTTTCTGTCCTCGGTCTCAACGACGCTCTGCGAATGTGCAACTCTTGTGGAGAGCCTTAAAATAACGGGAGTGTCGAACTGTTCGGAGATCTCGTAAGCCAGCTTCGTGAATTCCTTGCACTCTGCCGAATCCGAGGGTTCGAGCATCGGGACTTTCGCGCCGATAGCGTGGTTGCGGGAATCCTGCTCATTCTGCGAGGAATGCATACCCTGATCGTCCGCCACTGCAAGGACAAAGCCTCCGTTGACACCCGTGTAGGATGCGGTATAGAGCGGGTCGGCCGCCACATTGAGACCGACGTGCTTCATAGCGCAGAACGAACGCCTTCCTGCGAAGCTCGCGCCGATCGCGGCCTCACAGGCTACCTTCTCGTTCGGTGCCCACTCGCTGTACATTTCATTCTTGTCGTAAGTTGACGCAAATTCGGTAATTTCGGTGCTGGGTGTACCCGGATAGCTCGAAACGAACTCAACGCCCGCTTCATACAGTCCCCTCGCCACCGCCTGATTACCAAGCATCAGACCTGCCATTTGGATCAATCCTTTCTTGTTTAAGCATTTTTTTAATTATATCACATTTCCTATGATTTTGCAACATATTTTAGTAGTCGGCGCGGTACCCGCGCTGTCAATCCGGCGGCGAGCCGCCGCTCCCAATCCGTCTGTTACATACAGCGAATGACAAATCTGTGCCTCGCAGCCGTTAGTTTCGTGCAGCAGTCGCTTGCGCTTGAGTGTGCAGAGAGTCGCTTGCGCTTGAGTGTTTGAGAGTCGCTTGCGCTCGAGTATGACGCCCTTTGAAAAGGGCTTGGCCTAAACTTACATCGCTTCGCCTTGCAGATCCGGTAGGTAGTACGCCTTTTCCAAACTATCAAAAGGGGC
>JAEEJW010000159.1 GCA_016282095.1 Ruminiclostridium sp.
AACACCAACTACGAAAAGCTGTACAACACTTATATGTATGTACCCGCCATAGATGTTGAATTTTCCGTAAGGTCGATATACGGGCCTTCCGTCAACATAGTGCATCAGACAGTCGGCACAATGGATATGTCCTTCACCTACATTCCCGATGTCAATTCCTACCTTGTGCCTATCAATCCGCACTACACGGCATATTCGCCGAGAATCACCGAACTCACCAACGTAGGCGAGCTCTACACTGTCACGGTCGAGTATATACCGCCGTCAGCTCTCGCTGTCGAGGGAATCGAATTCGAGGTCTCCGCGACCAAGACTATGGTATATACGCTGTCGAAGTCGAAGAACAGCGCGACCCTGCATTCGATAAAGAACATCACAAGAATTGAGAACTCCTATGAATTCTGACACACGCCGTACAGACGGCATTAAAGCGGTCGTATTCGACCTTGACGGAACCCTGCTGGACACCGAGAAGCTGCTTTTCCGCTTCTGGCGCGAGGCTGCCGCCGAATACGGCTACAACATGACTGCCGAACAGGCCCTCACCCTGCGCAGTCTCACCCACAGGCTCGTGCAGCCGCTTTTCACCGAATGGTTTGGTGAAAAGTGCGACTACAAGCAGCTCCGCGCAGCCCGAATGAGGCTGATGAGCAGCTACATCGGGGAGCACGGGCTTGAAGTGAAACCCGGAGCGGCGGAACTGCTGGAACAGCTGGGGGCGCACGGCTATCTGCGCGCAGTGGCTACGGCTACCGACATCGAACGGGCATCGGAAATGCTGAAAAAGGCGGGGCTCTATGAGTGCTTCGACCGGATAATCTGCGCATCAATGGTGGAATGGGGCAAACCGAAGCCGGATATCTACCTGTACGCCGCGGAACAGCTCGGGCTGAAGCCCGGCGAATGCATGGCCGTTGAGGACTCGCCCAACGGGGTCATCTCCGCGCATACGGCAGGCTGCTTCACCGTAATGGTGCCGGATCTTACACAGCCCGATGAGGATATAAAGCCTTATATTTCCGCGGTATGCGGTTCACTCTCCGGGATCGCGGAGCTACTACATATAAATACGAAAGGCGGACAAACGCAATGAAGGTACTCGACCTGCAAACTATGAATTACTCGGTACACAACGAGGCCCAGGCATTCATCAGACAAGCTGAGGAGAATTACCGCAATGAGATAAAGAATGTGGCGGACAGCATAATCGAACGCAACAACGATTATCCTATCATACTGATATCGGGACCCTCCGGCTCGGCAAAGACCACCACAGCGCTGCGCCTCGGCACATTGCTCGAACAGGCGGGCAGGGTCGTACATCCCATTTCTATGGACAATTACTTCCGTCCTGTCGATGATCCCGCCAATGAGGTGGAAGAAGACGGACGCGTAGATCTTGAAAGCCCGAAGAGACTGGATATGGATCTGCTCAACGAGCATCTTGAGATGCTCTGGGAGTGCAGAGAAATAGATATGCCGACCTTTGATTTCGCAACGCAGACAAGATGCCCCGGCAAAAAGCTGAACCGCAAGCCGGGCGAGTTCGTCATACTTGAAGGCATCCATGCCCTGAACCCCGAGATCACCGGCAGTATCGGGAATCATGCCACGACCGTGTATGTGAGTGTGAGAACCAGACTGAAAAACGATGAGAGCAACCTTCTCCACCCGTCCAAAGTCAGACTTATGCGACGCATAGTGCGCGACAAGCTGTTCAGAGGCCGTGTGATAGAAGAGACCCTTGATTTCTTCAAATGGGTATCCCGCGGCGAAGAACGCTTCATAATGCCTTACAAGGGCAAGGCAATGTTTGACATCGACACCTTCATAGCCTATGAGCCCGCTGTTTACAAGCCTCTGATACTCGACGAGCTGACTTCGATCAAGGAGACATATCCGGATTACGACAACTTCCGTGACCTTGAGGAATTCCTTACCGAGATAGACGGCATGGACACGGATCTGGTGCCGCTCAACTCCCTTGTCAGAGAATTCATCGGCGGCAGCCACTACGAATACTGATAACCAGCAGTTGTGCAAAACATCTAAAAATCGGCGTAAAAATATAGAATTTTACTGAAATTTTCATTATACCCTTGATTTTAACGCGCCGATGATGTATAATATTCACAGTACTATAGCATATTGTCGGTACATATTTTCGGGAAAGTACGGAAAGGCAGAAATATGGAAACTAATATATTGCTTGAAAGCGGAACCAATGAACTTGAACTGCTTGAATTTTTCGTAGGCGAAAAGGATTATGGCATAAATATCGCGAAAGTCAACGAAATAATGACCTATCGCGAAGTAACTCCGCTGCCGGCGGCTCCCCCGGAGATCGAGGGTCTGTTTATGCCGCGTGATAAGATAATCACCGTCGTTGACCTCCACAAAGTGCTGGGCAATACGCTTCCGGAAGGAAACGAAGGCCTTCTTATCCTGTGCGAGTTCAACAGGCTTGATATCGCTTTCCATGTCACAAGCGTAAAGGGCATCCAGAGAATAAGCTGGAGCAACATCGAAAAGCCCCCGACAGTTGCCAACAACAGCCAGACCGGCATCGCAACCGGTATCGCGAAGATAGAGGGCAGGATCATAGTTATCCTCGATTTCGAGAAGATAATCTCCGACCTCAACTGCTCCGCTTCCCTCGATATGTCGGGAATGGACAATATCGAAGCCACCCGCGACACAAGATTCGATACGAAGATCGTCATAGCCGAGGATTCCCCGTTCCTCAACAAGATGGTCGTGAATGCAATCACCGAGGCGGGCTTCCACAACATAGCGTCCTTCTCCAACGGCCTTGAAGCATGGAACTACATATCCAGCTTCGCCGACCGCGACAATATCCGGGATTACATCGGACTTGTGGTAAGCGATATCGAGATGCCGCAGATGGACGGCCACAGGCTCACGAAGCTGATAAAGTCGAACGACAAGCTCTCAAAGATCCCCGTATTCCTGTTCTCTTCGCTGATAGACGAGACCATGAAGCGCAAGGGCGAGAGCGTGGGCGCCAACGACCAGTTCTCGAAGCCGCAGATAGCCAATCTGATACAGGCGATAATCAAAGAAGTTTCATAAATAACATGAAGCTCCGCAGAAACGCGGAGCTTCTTTTTTGCCCGGTTTTCCCTTCCCGGAAGCCGGCACAGACAGCCGTGGAGCGGTCGGAAAACGCTGCAAGAACAAATCACTGAAAAAAATAAGGCTGTTTTATTGACCCATTTCCGTTCTTTTTAAAAAAATCCTTGCAAAAGCCGATGATGTGTGATATAATTATGATGTATATTTGCGCGAATCGGCAGACGATGCCATAAATGATATAAAAAACCGGGACAGGTAATTAAAATGTTCGATGATTTCTACATTCCGATGAGTCACGACCCGACGATAGACGTCTGGACGCGGCTCATGGAAACCGACAAGCCTATAATAATGTACGGCATGGGTGACGGCGCCGAGAAGATACTTGCGGTCATGGAGCGGTACGGGATACAACCCGCCGACTTCATGGCAAGCGATGAATTCGTGCGCGGCCACAGCTTCAAGGGCTTTCGGGTCAAGAAGCTGTCCGAGATCGAAGAACTGTACAAGGATTTCATAGTGGTGGTATGCTTCGGCAGCGCACTGCCCGAAGTAATGGATCACATAATGCAGATCGCCGGAAGGCATGAGACCGTGGCTCCGGACGTTCCCGTAATAGGCGAGGGACTGTTCGACGGCGACTACATCTCCGACCATGAGTTCGAGATCATGAAACTGAAAACCATACTCGCAGACGAGCAGTCGAAGCGCTGCCTCGATATCCTGATGAAGTACCGTATATCCGGCGATATAGGTGTGCTGCGTTCATCGGAGAGTCCGAAGGATGAAATGCTGGAAATGCTGAATATCGGCACCGACGAGACTTATGTGGATCTTGGCGCTTACGACGGAGATACGATCGAAGAGTTCTTACGGCTTACAAACAAGCGCTTCAACAAAATATACGCTCTGGAACCCGACAGACGCAGCTATACGAAACTCCGCAGACGGCTCTACTACATAAGCGGAGCACTGCTGACCGCAAAAAATGCCGCTGTATGGAGCAGCGACACACAGCTCATGTTCTGGAACAAGGCCGGCAGAAGCTCGTCATTCACTGCCAACATCTCGGAGCAGACCAAAGGCAAGGGCTATGAGACTGAAGCGATCAGCGTTGACAGCCTGCTGGGCGGGAAGCCCGCTACCCTGATAAAATACGATGTGGAAGGCGCGGAAAGAGAAGCACTCCTCGGCTCTGCCGAAACCATAGCGAAATACAAGCCCCGGCTGATCGTGTCGGTGTACCACCGGGTCGGTGATATGATCGAGCTGCCGCTGCTGGTGCATGAACTGAACCCCGATTACAAGATATATATGAGGCACCACCCGTATATCCCCGCGTGGGACACCAATATCTACTGCATTTAAAGGAAAAGTAAATGAAGAAAGCTGTCATAATAGCCCTTATTTTCATCGTTCTCGGTATAGTCGGCTACTTCGTCTATATGGAGATATCGGTAAAGGATATTTCCTACGTCTCCAGCGTTGAGAATGACGACAAAGAGGGCAGATATTCCGTGAAGCGTCTCTACAGCTCGGACATAGACATTGAAGCCTTCAATAAGAAGGTGGAGAACCTCCTGCTGCTTGAATTCTCCGACGAGGATATCGAGGCGGCCGCCCTGGAAGCAGGCACTCCGCAGTTCTACCC
>JAEEJW010000160.1 GCA_016282095.1 Ruminiclostridium sp.
ACAAGCGACTATATCGAGCCTGGCGAAGCAGTGAAAAAACTCACGCTGACCCGTGCGCTCGAAAAGGGCGAATACGACGCGGTACTGCATTACGACTGCTTTACACTAAACGACAAGACCCCGCTCAACGGAGCGGAAATAAACCTCAAACTAAATGTAAAATAAACACATCGAGGTGTGAATATGAAGAAACGAAAAATTTTATCGTTATTCCTTGCTTGCTCCTTGGCTGCGACGATGTTCGGGACTGTCCCCGCAAGTGCGGAGGATATGACGCTGACACCGACAACAACAAGCGGCACGCTGACAATAACGCTGAAGATCAAAGGTACGCCGGACGCTCCCGCCGCACCGACAAAGGCGAGTGCTACAAAGAACAGCATTACCCTTACTGCGGTTGACGGCTGTGAATACAGCAAGGACGGCACAAACTGGCAGGACAGCCCCGCATTTACCGGACTTACTCCCTCCACCGAATACACATTCTATCAGAGAGTAAAGGAAACGGACGACAATAACGCTTCTGTGGCAAGCGAAAGCGCAGCAATAAGCACTCTCGCAGATACATACAGCCTTACTATCACGCTTGTTATCGAGACGCACGAACATGACTGGAGCTACACCGCAGGTACGGGCGATGCGGCTAATGTTATCACAGCAACGTGCGGTGGAACTACGGGAACCTGTTCTGTCGGAGACCAGACAGCGACCCTAACGCTTGATAAATCGTCCTATACCTACGGAGATACGATAACACCGACTGTTACGCTCTCCGACGGCTGGACAGAAGCGAACGGTTTTGCGGCGATTCCGGCAGCAGCAGATGTAAAATATATCGGAAGAGGTACTACAACATACGCAAGCAGCTCAACTGCTCCCTCAAATGTGGGAACATATACCGCACAGCTTACTGTCGGTACGGCTACTGCGGCGGTCGATTTTGAAATAACAGCCGGAACAATTTCAGCCTCTGCCGATGATGTTGAAGTAGATTACGACGGCAATGCTCACGGAATTACGGTCAATGTTACTGCTCCTACAAGCGGTACGACCATAACTTACGGTAATTCGGCAGATGGCTGCACTCTCACCGAAAGCCCGACGATAACAAATGTTGCGGACAGCCCGAAAACTGTCTATTACAAGGTCACAGCTCCAAATTATGCGGATAAGACAGGCTCTGCAACGATCACGATAAACATGGCTTCGCAGACTGCTCCCGCCGCTCCTACAAAGGCAAGCGCAACTACAAGCAGCATTACCCTCACCGCCGTTGAAGGCTGCGAGTACAGCAAGGACGGCACAAACTGGCAGGAAAGCACGACCTTCTCCGGGCTTTCTCAGAACACAAGCTACACCTTCTATCAGCGTCTTAAGGGGGACACCAATCACGACCCGTCTCCCGCAAGCCTCGCAGCTAACATAAGCACAAGCAACCATTCTCACACTTGGAGTTACATCGCAGACGGCGCGACAATAACGGCGAGCTGCTCCGGTGAGGGAACCTGTAATGTAACAACGGGCAAAACTCTTACGATAAGTGCACCCACAAGCCTTACCTATGACGGCACGGCAAAGGCAGCGACGCTTTCCACAGGCTATAATACAACGGCTTTCCCCGACACATACACTATCACTTACACCAAGCAGGGCGATACCTCGTTTACAGGCACACCTACCGATGTGGGAACATACACCGCGAGTGTGACAGTGGGAACGGTTACCGCACAGGTAACATTTACCATAACGCCCAAGACTGTAAATAATCCCACTATAGAGTTCTCCCCCGCGACCTACACTTACACCGGTGAGCCGCAGGTACCGACAACTATCACAGTCAAGGACGGCACAACAACTATCGACCCGAGCGAATACACGGTGACAGTTACAAACAATGTCAACGCCGGAACAAATACCGCGCTCATTACGATCACCGACAAGACCGGCGGCAACTACACCGTAAGCGGTACGAAGAACTTCTCTATCGGCAAGGCTGAAATAACAGCTTCTGCGGAAGATGTAAATACCGCTTATGACGGCGAAGCTCACGGTATCACGGTCAATGTGACTGCTCCCGCAAGCGGCTATACAATAAAGTACGGCACTACCGATGGTACATACGACAAGACCGCAACCCCGACTATAACAAATGTCGAGGACAGCCCTCTCACCGTTTACTACAAGGTAACTGCGGACAATTACAATGACTTTACAGGCTCCGCTACTGTAACACTGACAAAGGCAGCGCAGTCCGCGCCCGTAGTTTCCTCCACAAACGAGACTGTCGAGGGCAAAAATGACGGCACGATAACCGGCGTTACGACAGCTATGGAGTACAAGTTCAGCACAGCGGACACATACACCAAGGTCACCGGAACAACAATAACCGGACTTGCGGCGGGTACATACCATGTACGCTATGCGGCTGACAAAAATCACGAGGCTTCTCCTGCGGCTAATGTCGTCATCAACACCGGAAGCAAGATAACCGTGCAGTTCGACGCAGACGGCGGTATTCCGGAGCCCGCTTCACAGCAGTTCACATACGGACAGAAGGTAAGCAAGCCCGCGACAGACCCCGAAAAGGAAGGTCATACATTCAAATTCTGGTCTGCCGACGGCGAAACAGAGTATGATTTCTCAACAGCACTTACCGCGAATATCACGCTCAAAGCGCTCTACACCGCAAATCAGTACACTATCACGTTCGACACGGACGGCGGCTCGAAGATAGCAGCTATCACGCAGGATTACGGCACGGCTGTAACAAAGCCCGCTGACCCGACAAAGACCGGCTACACGTTCAGCGGTTGGGATAAGGAAATCCCCGTGACCATGCCTGCCGAGGATATGACGATCAAGGCAAAGTGGACTATCAATCAGTACACCATAACCTTTGACACCGCAGGCGGCACATATATCGCACCGATAACGCAGGATTACGGCACACCGGTTATTGCTCCCGACGCTCCGACAAGAGAGGGATATGCTTTCACCGGTTGGGATAAGATAATTCCGGCGACGATGCCCGCGGAGAATATCACGATAACAGCTACTTGGACAAGCACAGCACCGAGACCGTATATCCCGTCTTACACTCCTCCGGCTACTACAACAACGACAACGACCACAACTACCACAACAGATACAACTCCCGACATCACAAACTATAATATCACCGGTAAGCAGGACGAGAGCAATGAAAGCGCGCTCTCGTGGGACTCTGTTCCGAACGCGTCCGGCTACTCGCTGTATGTCAAGATCGACGGCAAGTATGTGTTTGTGCAGGATCTCGGCAAGGCTACCAATGCAGATATAGTTCTCGGCTCGAACGGAAAGTATTATGTTTCCACGGGCGGCGACTACACGGTTTACGAGTACAACAAAAAGACCGGAAAGCTCGACAAGACAGGTACATTGAAGGCAAGCAAGATAGATAATATCGTAAAGGCTAACAATGTCACCGAGAACTTTATGGTAAAGATCAAGGACAAGAACGGCAAGGAAAGCACAGAGGACAATTCCTACAAGGTTTCCGTGAAGATCTACTACAAGCCCGCTGTGAAGATCACCGCCAACCCGGGCAGTATTTCGCTCAAATGGAACAAGGTTCCCGAAGCTACAAAGTATCGTGTTTACAAGTATGTGAACGGTAAGCTGAAGCTCGTGACGGAGACCACAAAGCGCTCGGTCAAGATAAACGGCACGAAGTCCGGCAAGGAGTACACATACGCTGTAAAGGCGCTTATCGACGGCAAGTGGACGAAGGTTTACACCAGCGACCTTGCTACTGTAAAGGCAAAGTAAAACATCTGAATAACCGAAAGGCTCCCCCGACAGGGTAAAATCTGTCGGGGAGGTCTTTTTGTATGGAGATGAAAAAAGTATTGACTCCCACCCTGAAAAAGATGATTGGGATATAGCAAACACCATTCTTTACGGCTGATATGTATGCGGGCGGTTTATCCGTCCGCTTTTCTTTTATCCCTCGCGGAGTTCTGCATCCGTAGATATCACCCTTTTGAGCTTATCCGCGACAGTCTCCTTTGCCATATCCGAGAAATGAACATTAACGATATCTACCGTATAAAAGAACAACCATTGACATAGCTATATCCGCAACAAATATAAGCCATTTTTACGAGCATAGTTTACAGTATAGAATGTGCCGCCTCTGTTTTGTCGGAGATAGTATATCAAAGTAGAGCTGTTATCGACCATAACACGGTTACGGGACAGCATACAATCGCTTGTATAGGTTTTGGAA
>JAEEJW010000161.1 GCA_016282095.1 Ruminiclostridium sp.
GGAAATAAGTCCGGTGAGCTTCGGGTTGGACTGGAGCAGCCAGCGGCGGTAAGCGATACCGTTTGTCACGTTGGTGAACTTGTTCGGGGTCAGCTCGTACTCATCATGGAACACGCTGTCCTTGATTATCTCGCTGTGCAGCTTGGAAACGCCGTTTACGGAGTGCGAAGCCGCAACACACAGCGTAGCCATTCTGATCTGGTTGTTGCGGAAGATCGACATAGCTTCTACCTTTTCGTAGGGCAGGGTCTCGGAGAGCTTCTCGCAGTATCTGCGGTTGATCTCGCAGATTATGGAATAGATTCTCGGAAGTATCTTCTCGATAAGGTTCTTGTCCCACTTTTCGAGGGCTTCCGCCATTACGGTGTGGTTCGTGTACGCAAAAGTCCTGCATACGATATCCCACGACTTGTTCCAGTCATATCCGCAGTCGTCGAGAAGTATTCTCATCAGTTCCGGGATAGCAAGAGTCGGGTGGGTGTCGTTTATATGGATAGCTACCTTGTCCGGCAGATTCTCCAGTGTGCCGTAGATGTTCATGTGGCGCATTACGATGTCGCCGATGGAAGCGGCGCACATGAAGTACTGCTGGCGCAGACGCAGAGCCTTGCCTTCAAGATGATTGTCGTTGGGGTAAAGCACCTTGGTGAGGGAATGAGCGATGTTGCTTGCGCCCAGGGCGGTGGTGTAGTCGCCGGAGTTGAACGCGCTCATGTCGAAGGACATACTCTTCGCGCTCCACAGACGCAGCTTGGAAACGCCCTCGCTGTCGTAGCCGGAAACAAACATATCATAAGGCACCGCGAGAACGGTGTTGTAGTTTACATGGGAGATGTGGTGATATTCGTTTTCCCAGTATTCGCGGACTTCGCCGTCGAAATGTACTTCGATAGCCTGATCTTCAACGGGGGTGAGCCACGCGCCGCCGCCGGGGAGCCAGTTGTCCGGAAGCTCTGTCTGCCAGCCGTCGATTATCTTCTGCTTGAAGATACCGTACTCATAGAGCAGGGAATAGCCGGTTGCCGGGAATTCACAGGTAGCCATACCGTCAAGGTAGCAGGCAGCGAGACGTCCGAGACCGCCGTTTCCGAGTCCGGCATCGGGCTCCTCGTCGTAGATGACGGAGGGTTTGATCTTGTATTCGTCCTTGAGTATGGACTCAACGTCTTCGTTCATGCCAAGATTGTATAGCGAAGTCTTGAGCGAACGACCCATGAGGAATTCCATTGAGATGTAATATACCTGTTTCTTGCCTATCGAGTTGCATTTTGTCATGAACAGGTGGCGCTTTTCGCGCAGCGCGTTCACAACGATCTTGGAAAGCGCCTTGTAGATCTGCGTGCTTGTTGCTTCGGCAGGGCCGATGCGGAAATCAAGCTCCAGTGTATCCTTCAGCTTCTTGCTGATCTGCTCCTTTGTAAGCGGAGAAGTCATGTCTATCAATCCTTCCTGAAAAACATATAACGATGAGGTACTCATTACCACATACAAACATATTATAGCACATTCCGGTCAAAATTTCAACCGTTAAAGCGCGATTTAAAATATTTTGTCGATTTTTTACATAATTTAGCCGGATATTCGTCAAAATACTACAATTTATAGTTTATTTTTGCTAAAAAATATTGAATTCTTACAAAAGTTCATCGAAACTCCGGATAAACAGATCGGCAGTTTCCTTTATTCTGTCGGTGTCGCGTCCGGAGGTCTCGTCGTAGACTCCGACAGTGCGGAACCCGCCGTCTTTCGCGCCGCGGACGGCTATGTAGATATCCTCGAATACCACGGCTTCGCTGTCCGGCACGCCAAGCCTGCTGCACGCGAGGCTGTAAACATCGGGGAAGCCCTTTTTCCGTGCGCATTCGTTAACGTCTGCGATTGCTCCGAAAAACTCCTCGATGCCGGTGCGCTTCATTCCGGGCAGATAGAGTCTGGGGTCGCTGGCGGTGGCTACTGCCAGCCTGATACCCGCGTCACGGAGCCTGCAAAGAAGCTCATAAGCCCCGGGTTTGAGCGTAACTTCGTTGTGGTAGAACTCCAGTGCTTTATTGAACCAGCATTTCATCATATCCTCGGAAGATATATCGAGATTAAAGCGTTCCCGTGTGTATTTCGCGGTTTCTTCCGCGCCGAGGTGAGCGATAGCGAGCAGATAATCTCCCGGCACTTCGTCGATGCCCATTTTCTTCAGGAACCACTCGTCTATATGATGCCAGAATCCCATTGAATCGAACAATGTTCCGTCGAGGTCGAACACGGCAGCTGAAAATTCTCCAAGTCCCTTTATTATCATTACTTTGCTATCCTTGCTTTTATATAATCGGTAAGTATTTCTGCGGACTTGTCGATGCCGATATCGGAGTTCACGGAGATATCGTAGGTCTGAACCTTGCCCCAGGCATCGTCTGCGAAATAGTTATAGTAAGCTATACGGTTCTTGTCCTTTTTCATCATATATGCCTTATAGTTGTCGTTATCCGCTTTTTCGTTGTATTCGTCGCGGACTCTCGCGATACGGCTTTCGAGGGGCGCGGTGACGAACACGTTTATGACGTTCGGGAAGCCGCGGAGGACGTAATCGGCGCAGCGTCCGACTATTACGCAGCTTTCCTTGTTATAGAGGTCCTTGATAACTCTTGACTGGGCAATGAAGATCATATCCGAGGCCGGGAGGATCTGGCTGCCGATATAGAGGTGGTAGAGGAGGCTCTGTGTTTTTTTCTGATCGTTACGGCGCACGAAATCCTCGGTATAGCCGCTTTCCTTTGCCACGAGGGACAGCAGCTCGCCGTCATAGAAGCTGATACCGAGTTCATCGGCGAGTTTTTTACCGATGAGCCGGCCTCCGGAGCCGTATTCTCTTGATACTGTGATAACGTATTTTTCCATGCTGTTTTCCTCCGTTCATATATATGCGGGGTACCCCCGCTGTCAGTTGATTATAGTATCGTTTTATTTCGCCCGCGGCGGCGCGGAGCCCGCGCTCCCAATCCGTCTGTTAAATTCTTGAAGCGGCGCGTTTCAGCCTCGCAGTCCAGAGTAGGCGTACACATTAACGAATCTGCAAGGCGAAGCGATTTAAGTTTAGGCCAAGCCCTTTTCAAAGGGCGTCATTCTCGAGCGTCAGCGACTCTCAAACACTCAAGCGCAAGCGACTACTTGTTCTCGTTCTCGAGCGTCAGCGGCTCTTACTGAAAACGCAGCCGCAGTAATTCTGTCTGTAGAGACCGTATGTCTGGGAGAGCACTATGGAGCGTTTGTAGCCTTCCTTTTTCTTGAAATCCGAGAACAGGTAAGGCACGCCGACACGGGCGGATTCTTCGGCGCCGATCTCATTGAGTTTAGCGGCGTTTTTCAGCGGGCTTATGGACAGGGTGGTGGTGAAGAAATCGAAGCCCCCGGCTTTTGCGGTGTCGGCAGCTTCCGCGAGCCGCAGACGGTAGCAGCGGAAGCAGCGTTCGCCGCCTTCCGGTACATCTTCGTATCCCTCGGCAATCTCGAAAAATCTTTCCGGTTCGTACTTCCCCTCGGAGAACTCCACCGGGTATCTGTGGGGCTGTTCGGATATCAGGCGTTTCAGCTCGTTCACGCGCTTGTCGTACTCTGCCTTTTCATCTATGTTAGGATTATAGTAATGCGCGGTTATGCGGAAATGTTCCGTCAGATATTCCAGCACATAACTGCTGCACGGGGCGCAGCAGCAGTGGAGCAGCAGGGAAGGTGTCCTGCCTTCGGAGGCAAGCTCCGCTATCTTCGCGTCAAGTTCCTTCTGATAGTTTATCATCGAGCTTATCCCTTTTTCTGCTTCTCCGTGATTATCTCAGATGTTTCCTGCGCAGTCCCGGAAAGCACGTTGTTCTTTTGCAGTATAATAAGCATATCGTTGTCCGTTTTCAGGTAAAACGCACGTCTGCCGTCGTAGGCGTCCTCGATCTTATCCCATGGCGTAACGGTCTGCGGCGCTCCGTCCCTTGCGATTATGATACGTTCCGACGATACGGAGCATACAAGCCCGTCAAAGGACGAGTAGGCCTCGAGCATCTTGTTTGAATAAGTACGCACCATGAAGAACAATACCGCCAT
Organism: Ruminiclostridium sp.; assembly: GCA_016282095.1. Taxonomy (GTDB): domain Bacteria; phylum Bacillota; class Clostridia; order Oscillospirales; family Ruminococcaceae; genus Ruminiclostridium_E. The sequence goes on from JAEEJW010000161.1 coordinate 4,084, forward strand.
AACGGCTATATCCATTACCACAGCCGCAAGCACTACGATAAGCATTGATGCCATTTGGGTCGAGAAGTACATTATCAGTGCAGAGACCGGAATGGTCACAAGCAGAGCAGCACATACCAGTATCAGCGCGATGCCGCCTTTTGTGCCGCCGGTCATGGTGTGTACGATGTACTCGCTCATAGTCTTCTTGTCATATTTCATTGCGTAATCTGTCATTTCTGTTTTCCGCACCTGCCGGGCGCGTCTCCTTTGCTTTTTTATCCGATGAACCCGTTTTACAGTCTTAAACTATCTTTCCTACTATCTCAAACACAGGTCCGTGCTGCCACATAAAGGTTGACAGCGCGATCTGTATGCACTCGCCCTGCCCGATCGCGAAGTCCGCGGGTCTGCCTTTCGGAAGACCATAGTTCGCGCAGAGATTCATTATAACTCCGCCGTGGGTTATCATGGCAGCGCGTGTAACCTGATCGTGCATCATATCCTTGAATACTTCTTCAAGCCCGTCAAGACAGCGCAGCGTGAATTCCTCCATAGTTTCGCCGCCCGGCGCGGATTTGTCGAAGCCGCCTTTCAGCCATTCGGAGTATTCGGGCAGACCTTCAAGCTCGGCAGCGGTCTTGTTCTCCCATTCACCGAAATCGCACTCCGCGATATTGTCTATCTCCTTGATATAGCGGTCGGGGTAGATGATATCGGCGGTCTCGAGGCAGCGTTTCAGCGGGCTGGAATAGACCTTCTGAACATCGGGGTAGAGGTGTTCCTGGGCATATCTTGTGACTGCATAGAAGCCCTCGTCGCACAGCGGCAGATCGGTCAGTCCGATGTAGCGGCCTTCGAGGTTGGCCTGCGTGATCCCGTGGCGTATCAGATAAAGTGTGTAGTTCTTCATTCTTATTATTTCCTTTATATCACAGCTTTTTCAGCTTTTATTTTTCTGTTTTGTTTAGCTTATCATACGATATTGGTGTATTATATCTATTGAACAAAGCCGTTTGCTTTTTTTGTAGACTTTGCCGATTTACAAATAATTAAAAATAATATATAATATCAGTTGTATGCACTCTCAAAATGGCATAACATAAATATCCGAAAGGTTTGTATTTTAATGAACAGCGATTTTCCGAGAATACTATCTTTACTTCGCAAAGAAAGACATATAAGCCAGAAAGCCGCGGCCGCCGATCTTGGTGTGGCGCAGGCGCTTCTTTCACATTATGAAAAGGGCAAGCGTGAATGCGGCCTTGATTTTCTTGTAAAAGTGGCTGACTATTACGGTGTGACCACGGATTATCTGCTGGGGCGCTCGGCTTCGACCACAGGAAATCTCATAACTGCGGACGACATTCCGGACGTATCGGGTGAGCGTGAGAAGGCTCACGCGGGGGCGGATATCACGCTTACCATGTCGAGAAAGCTGATCGTCAACAGCATCGACATAATATACAGCCTGCTTGGCAGGATAGGGAACAGCCGTTTAAGCCTTAAGATCGTGAATATGCTCAATCTTACGGTTTACAAGGTATTCCGCCTTGTGTACCGTTCGAACAAGTCGAATACACAGAGTATGTTTGAAGTACCGGACGAGCGTGCGTGTCACTATGCCGACGCGCTCGTGCATATTGAGGAAGCGGAGGTTGCGTCGCTTCTGAAGAAGGCCTCGGTGGACAATCCGGAGATATCGACTGTTGTGATAGAATCCGAATTTCCGCGTCAGTCTCCGGCTTTACTGAGCCTTATCAAATCCAGTGAAGCGCAGATCAAGAAGCAGATCGAAAAATAAGATTTTAAAAAGCCGCGGTTCGCAGGGACTGCGGTTTTTTTCTGCCTCGCAGCCGGTATATTCTGCTTTCTCCAAGGGGGCTTTCCGAATCGCCGTTGACCGCTTAGTTGCGCGCATCGTGCGCGCTTCTGGGCGGTCACTCACTGCATCGTGCAGTGACCCACACCCTTCGGCACTGCCTCTTTTGATAGTTTGTAAAAGGCGTACTCATGTACGAATCTGCAAGGCGAAGCGATTTAAGTTTAGGCCAAGCCCTTTTCAAAGGGCGTCATACTCGAGCGCAAGCGACTTCTTACTCCCGTTCTAAAGCGCAAGCGACTTAAAGAGCGAGGGCGTCGTCGTAGACTTGTTTAAGGCGCTTGGCAACTTCGGTTATGCTCTTGTCCTCGACGGCGCGGAAGCCCTGTTCGCCGAGGGAGGGGAGCCTGCCGTTTGCGATATCCTCAATTTTCTTCTGAAAACCGTCTGTATCGTCTGCCATGTAGCAGTCAACGTCGCGGCGGAGCCAGTCAAAGCAGGGTATATCGCGGACAAGCACATTAGCCCGTGCGGCGAGTGCTTCAAGAAGCACTATGCCCTCGGTCTCCTCGTAGGTGGGGAATATGTAGACATCGCTGCCTACATACGCTTTTTTCAGATCTTCGGGCTGAACGTAGCCCGCGAACAGCAGGTTCGGGAGCTTTGTTCTTACGGCCTTGCGGATCTTGTGGGGTATGGAAAGCATAGGGGTCTTGCCGAACCAGATGAACTTGTAGTCCGGCATACGGCGCGCAAGCTCCACGAAATCCAGTATGCCCTTGCGCTCAAAGTACAGTCCGACTGCTATGACTACCTTGTCGTCCTCTTTAAGTCCGAATTTCCTGCGGAATTCCGCCCTGTCGGTGTCCTTCGGTTTGTAGAAATCAAGGTCGATGCCGTTGGAGACCGCGTAGATCGGCTTCTTTATGCCGTAGCCGGTCAGCAGTCGCTTTGAATACTCGGTGGGCGTTATTATAACATCGCCCATAAGGTAGCAGGAGACTATCCACTTTTTGAACAGCTTGGATATGGCGTTCGCGAAGAAGAACGAGTTGCGGAAATCTTCCTCTGTGGAGTGCGCGTGGAATACCACTTTTTTGCCCTGCTTATGGGCTTTTTTCGCGTACTTGCGGGATTTGAGACCGTAGTAGTTGATATGTATGATATCCCAGTCGTTGTCCTTCGGTTCGAGCGTGAACGGGATCCCGAGACTGGTGAGCGCGCGCTGCTGATGCATAACAGCTCTTCCGAGCCCGGATATCTTGAATACTTTTATCCCTTCGGTGTAAAGGCAAACTTTCATTAATGTAATGTCTCCTGTATATTTGCAAATGAGCGCATAGAATAACTATGCGCTCTGCTTTTTTTAACCGTTGAAATCCATTCCGAGCCTGAGAGCCTTCATATTGGCTTCGAGCTTGTCTGCCTTCTTCGGCGGTATGCACTTTTTCAGTGCCTTTTCGATGACTGCTTCATCGGTAAGACCGATCTCCTTGAGCATCTTGCCGGCGAGGATAATGTTCGCCATGCCCTTGAGACCGTTTTCGTTCGCCATTCCCGTAGCGGGGATGTAGAAGCACTTGATGTCGGTGCGGTCGCTTGTGCCTTCAACGAGCGTGCTGTCGATGAAAGCCATGCCGCCTGCCTTGACGGAGCCGATGAACTTGTCGAAGCTCGGGGTGTTCATTACCATGAGCTCGGTGGGGTTGAGGATAAGGGGCGAACCGATCGGCAGATCGGACAGCGTTACCGAGCAGTTGCAGGTACCGCCGCGCATCTCGGGGCCGTAGGACGGCAGCCACGATACTTCCTTGCCTGCGTAAAGTCCCGCGTAAGCTATGAGCTTGCCTGCGAACAGTATGCCCTGTCCGCCGAAGCCCGCAAGAAGAAATTCGTTCGTCATTGTGCAGCCGCCTCCTTGTTCCTTACCGCGCCGTCTTTATAAACGCCCAGCGGATAGTAGGGTATCATGTCGTTCTTGAGTCTCTCGATAGCCTGTACCGGAGTAAGACCCCAGTTGGTCGGGCAGGTGGAGAGAACTTCGATGATAGAGAAGCCCTGCTTGTTCTTCTGATACTCAAAGCCCTTGCGTATAGCCGCCTTTGCCTTGCGGATATTGGCGGGGTCGATAACGGTGACTCTCTGGGCGAGAGCAACGCCGTCGAGCTGGGACAGCATCTCGCACATCTTTACCGGGAAACCTTCGATATCGGTGTTTCTGCCGTAAGGTGTGGTCTGTGTGATCTGACCGGGCAGGGTGGTGGGCGCCATCTGGCCGCCTGTCATGCCGTAGGTCGTGTTGTTGATGAATATTACGGTGATGTTCTCGCCGCGTGTGGCAGCGTGAACTGTCTCGGCAGTACCGATAGCAGCGAGGTCGCCGTCACCCTGATAGGTGAATACGAACTTGTCGGGGTTGGCTCTCTTGACGCCGGTAGCTACTGCCGGAGCGCGTCCGTGAGAAGCCTCCATCATATCGCAGTTGAAGTAGTCATAAGCCATTACCGAGCAGCCTACGGGACATACGCCTACCGTATCGCCCTCGATACCCATTTCGTCAATGACCTCGGCAACAAGGCGGTGAACTATACCGTGTGTGCAGCCGGGGCAGTAATGCAGATACGCGTCAGTGAGCGCGTGAGGTCTCTTGAATTCGGGCATCACTCATTACCTCCCATTTCTTTGATCTTTGCGAGTATCTCCGACGGTGCGGGGATAACGCCGCCTGTCCTGCCGAAGAACTCAACGGGACGCGAGCAGTTGATAGCGAGCTTGACGTCGTCTATCATCTGACCCATGGACATCTCGACGGTGAGGACCTTCTTTGCGTTCTTCACAGCGTCGTTCAGTTCCTTTACCGGGAACGGATACAGGGTAACGGGTCTGAATACGCCCGCCTTGATGCCCTGCTTGCGTGCTTCGTCCACTGCGGACTTTGCGAGTCTCGCTGTTGAGCCGTAAGCAACGACAACGATATCCGCGTCTTCGCAGTAGTCTGCCACAGCCCTGGTCTCGTTCTCCTCGACCTGCTTGTAGCGCTCGTAACGTGCTCTGATCTTATCCTCAAGCTCGGGAGCCTGGAGATAGAGGGAGTTGATGATATTGTGCTTACGGCTGTTCTTGTGGCCGTTCGCAGCCCAGGGCTTGCCGGAAGCGTCCGACATAACGATCTCAGCGTCGTCGAAAGCAACGGGCTCCATCATCTGACCCAGCAGACCGTCCGCGAGAACTACCGCAGGCATTCTGTACTTGTCGGCGAGATCGAAGGCGCGTGTTACGCAGTCCGCCATTTCCTGAACGGTGGAGGGAGCAAGCACGATGATGTGGTAGTCACCGTGGCCTACGCCCTTGGTGATCTGATAATAGTCTGCCTGAGAAGGCTGGATACCGCCGAGTCCGGGGCCTCCGCGCATTACGTCGATGATGACGCAGGGAAGATCGGCACCCGCGATGTAGGAGATACCCTCGGATTTAAGGGAGATTCCGGGAGACGAAGAAGATGTCATGCAGCGGATACCGGAGCCTGCGCAGCCGTATACCATATTTATTGCCGCGACTTCGGATTCTGCCTGTAAGAATACTCCGCCGACCTTGGGCATTCTCTTGGAGAGATATGCCGCGATCTCGGTCTGAGGGGTTATCGGGTAACCGAAGAAGCACTTGCAGCCGGCGCGCAGAGCGGCCTCCGCCAGAGCCTCGTTACCTTTCATCAAGCTCTTTTCAGCCATTGTCCTTACCTCCCTTTACCGTGATAGCGCAGTCCGGGCACATCATCGCACACATCGCGCACGCTATGCAAGCGTCGTCGTCGGTGCAGTGAGCGGTGTAGTAGCCCTTCTTGTTGAGCTTTTCCTGTTGGATCTCGACTATCTTCTTGGGACAGGCTGTTACACACAGCCCGCAGCCCTTGCAGCGGTCGAATTCAACTTCCATTTTTGCCATTGACCATACTTCCTTTCTTTATTTTATATCACCTTTTTATCTGGTTTGATAAACGATTGGTTTTCCGTCGGGAGCAAGCAGGGGAGTGATCCCCGCTCCGTATCCCGATTTCCATGTGAGATAAGCGACACCTGTCACTTTATCTACGAGTATCTGGCAGGCGCCGGTATCCTTGAAATCGGAGCCTTCCTTATGCACTACGATGAAACGGTCGGTCTCTTTACTCATAAAACCTCCTTCATTCGGCTTCGATCAGTCCTGCTCCCATGCCGTGCGGACATACCGCTTTACGATATACGGAGCGGGAGCTTCCTCCGGCATTGCGCTCTTTATCGCGCAGGTCGCCGTTATCGGCAGTCCGGTGAGCTCCGAGACCTTCTGCGCGAAGGACAGGGACTCGCGGACGGTCCCGAGAGTAGTCTCCGTGCCGAGGGTCGAATTGTTTACTATGCCGGTGCAGCGCACACCGCCCGAGAACTCGATCTCGCGCATGACCTGCGCGGCTTCTTCGGGTTCCTTCGTGAGGTAGCGGTATCTGTTGATGACATACAGCACGTCCTTGTCGGCGGTACTGTTTATCAGCGGGGCGAAGCGGCCGAGAGCCTTGGCACCCTCATCATCGCCGCCCACGTCTATGACGATGTGGGTGCCGCTTTTCAGCAGGCTTTCCAGCGGTATGTTCAGCGAGGGTATGTCGAGGTTGGTGTTTGCGTAGACCGGCGCGAATATGTCTATGCCGCGCTCATCGAAAAGTCCCCTGAAATCTGCGGTGCGGAAGTAGGGGTTCACGATGTCGAGGTCTATCACCGTGCATTTTTCTCCGCTTTCCGCGATATCGAGGGCGATATTCACCGAGAGATTGGTCTTTCCCGAGCCGTAGTGACCCGTCACGACCGTAAGTTTCTTATGTATCATCACATCATCCCGAACATCTGCATCAGGGCCATTGTGCCCTGACCGTATCTGTAGCCGCCGCTGCGCTCTATGTAGTTTATGAGCGAAGAGCCCAGAGCAGCGAAGATGCCGCTGAACACGATCATCATGATAATTGCGAGGCCTATGGAAATGGCTTCGACGATCAGCATAGCCTTGCAGTATCTCTTCCTGCTCTCGGGGCCGTCGCCGAATCCCCATACGAACAGGAATATAAGGCTTATGAGTCCGAAGAATGTGGTCACGATTATAGTGCCGACCCACGAACCGAGGGACATCTCTTCCTGCGGGCGCTGAATGGGCTGTGCGTAGTTATATGCCGGCGGAGGCGGAACGGGAGCTCCGGGCTGCTGCTGAGGCTGTTGGTAACCCTGAGCAACGGGGTTGGGGTTAGCGTTTGTGTACTGCGGAGCTTCCGGGGGTATGCTGGCGACATTCTCGCCGCATCTTGTGCAGAATCTTTCGTCGTCCATAAGGAAGTTGCCGCATCTTGTGCATCTTTTAGCCATGTTTTCTTCTCCTTTCCGGTGAGGAAAATATAAATCGTACACTATATAATAACACATTTCCGCAGAAAATGCAACACTTTTTTGCGTTTTATTTGTAAATCAGTGAATTGTCCCATAATTGAGTTGAAAAAAGGAAAAAAATATGCTATAAGCGCGGAGCCCGCGCCCCCGATATTATCCCGGAAAGTTCTGAATAATTTTTATTTTCTTCTCCATTGAATTTTTCTTCTATATATGTTATAATAATATTCAACGTGTTCCGCGATGAAAAGGAGGGCATTTATGAAACTGCTCGTTATAGACGGAAACAGCATAATCAACCGCGCGTTCTACGGCATAAGGCTGCTCTCGAACAAAAAGGGAGTCTATACCAACGCCGTGACCGGGTTCATGAATATCTATCTGAAGCTGACCGAAGCATACAAGCCCGACGGCGCTGCGGCAGCCTTCGACCTGAAAGCTCCCACGTTCCGGCATAAGATGTACGACGGGTACAAGGCGGGTCGCCGCCCTATGCCCGAGGAGCTTGCGATGCAGATGCCGCTGGTGAAGGACATACTCCGTGCTATGGGCGTAAAGGTCGTTGAATGTGAGGGATTCGAGGCCGACGATATCCTCGGCACGCTGTCCCGCGCCGTAGCCGGAGCAGGCGGCGAGTGCATACTTGCCACCGGCGACCGTGACTCGTTCCAGCTCGTTACCGACAGGACTTTTGTAAACCTCGCCTCAAACAAGGAGGACATACTGTTCACACCGGACAAGATACGCGAGGTCTACGGCGTGGAGCCTGCCGAGATGCTTGAAGTCAAGGCTCTCATGGGCGACCCCAGCGACAATATACCCGGAGTGCCGGGAATAGGCGAAAAGACCGCTCTTTCCCTGATACAGAAGTACCATTCGACAGAGCGGATATATGCGGACACAGAGGCGCTGGAAGTATCGAAGGGCGTAAAGGAAAAGCTGGTGAAGGGCAAGGAGAGCGCGGAGCTTTCCCGCAAGCTGGGAATGATATGCCTTGAAGCCCCGATAGACACGGACCCCACGCATTACCTGTACGGGGAGCGCGATGAAGCGAAGCTGGCATCGATACTGACAGAGCTTGAAATGTTCTCGGTGCTGAAAAAGCTGAAAGTCTCCGCGGGAGCGATAGACGCGGCCTCCGCGGAAGCCGCCGCCCGGGAGAAGGAAGACACCGCTGTCCGCGCCGATATCCCGGAGCTTGACGGAAGCGTGCCGGACTACTGGCTCGACCCTGAGGGGAAGCTGTGGAAGTTCGTGAACGGCGGGGTCAGCGAAGCCGCCGCTGCGGAGCTGTCGGACGGTTCTCCGAAGCGCACTGCCGATATGAAAGCCATGATGACTGCGCTGAACTGCGAAATAAACGGCGTTGTGTTCGATTCGGCGCTTGCCGCCTATCTGCTGGAGCCCGACGCTGCGGATTACTCGCCCGAAAGGCTCTGCGCCGCATACAAGGTGCCTTACGGTGAGGGCGGGGCGAAAGCCGTTCATGATCTGAACCGCGTCCTGAACGCGGAACTCTGTGCGCAAGGCATGGACAGACTGCTTCATGAGATCGAGATACCGCTTGCCGGAGTGCTGGTGGATATGGAACGGCAGGGTATAGCGGTGGACAGGGAAGCTCTTGTGAGCTTCGGAAAGCGGCTCTCCGACGAGGCCGACGAGCTGGAGCAGAAGATATTTGTCTGCGCGGGTCATGCTTTCAATATCGGTTCCCCGAAACAGCTCGGGCAGGTACTTTTTGAAGAACTGGGGCTCCCCCACGGGAAAAAGACCAAGACAGGCTGGTCAACCAACGCGGAAGTCCTTGAACAGCTTATCGGCAAAGATCCGATAATAGACCTGATAATGCGCTGGAGGGCTGTAACGAAGCTGGATTCCACCTACGCGAAAGGTCTCCTTGCCGAGATAGCGGAGGACGGCCGCATACACACCACGTTCAAGCAGACCGAGACCCGCACGGGCCGCATTTCCTCGGCCGAGCCGAATATACAGAACATTCCGGTGAGAACGGAGCTGGGACGCGAGTTCAGGCGCTTCTTCACCGCAAAGGAAGGCTGCCTGCTGGTGGATGCCGACTACTCGCAGATCGAGCTGCGCATACTCGCGCACCTGTCCGGAGACCCGAACATGATAGCGGCTTTCCGCAGCGGTGAGGATATCCACACCGTGACGGCGTCGCAGGTGTTCGATATGCCCGTAAAATGGGTCACCCCGGAGATGCGCCGGAGCGCCAAGGCCGTGAATTTCGGCATCGTCTATGGGATAGGGGCTTTCTCCCTCTCGAAGGACATCAATGTTTCGGTCCCGCAGGCCGACGCGTATATAAAATCCTACCTTGCCAAATACAGCGGAGTTGACGAATTCATGAAGAAGACCGTTGCCGAAGGTACGAAGAACGGGTATGTCTCCACGATGTGGGGACGCAGGCGCTATATCCGCGAGCTTGCCGCAACCAACAAGAATGTCCAGGCGCTGGGCAGGCGCATGGCAATGAATGCGCCGGTGCAGGGGACAGCGGCGGATATAATCAAGCTGGCCATGATAAAGGTGTATAACCGTCTGAAAGCCGAGGGGCTCGACGCACGGCTCATATTGCAGGTACACGACGAGCTTATTGCGGAAGCCCGTGAGGACTGCGCGGAGAGAGTCGCGGAGATTATTGCCTCGGAAATGGAGCACGCGGCGGAGCTGAAAGTCCCGCTGACAGTAGAAGCAAAGACAGGCAGGAGCTGGTATGATGCACACTGACAAGGATATAGCGTTCATAGCGTCGGTAGAGTACGAATGTTTCAGCGAGCCGTGGGACGAGCAGACCGTCCGCGCCGTTGCTGACGACCCCGACGGGATATGTGTCTATATGCCGGGAACGGGCTACGCTCTCGGCAAGACGGCAGCCGACGAGGCCGAGCTCTACCGCATAGCCGTTGTCCGCAGCCGCCGCAGGCTGGGCTTCGGAGGAATGATACTCGACGAGTTTCTGAAAGCGTGCCGTGAGCACGGCGCGGCAAGGGTATTCCTCGAAGTGCGGAGCAGAAATGTTCCGGCGATAGCCTTATATGAACGGAAAGGCTTTGTACGCATCGGAGTCCGCAGGGGCTACTATCCCGATGATGACGCGGTTATGTACGAATCGGAACTTTAATATTTCTCTGTTCCTGTCAATAATTCTCTGCCTTTGTGAAAAATGGAGAAATTTTCCTCATTTTCAGAAAAAATATAGTAAAAGTATGGACAAAAAGCGTATTCTGTGATAGAATAATTGTATATAGTATTATCCATACCGGAGGATAGTTATATGAAAGGTCAACTCAGAAGTCTGTTACAGAGAAATACGTTCCTGCCCGGCATAGTAAGCGCCGTTCTGTTCGTGATACTGCTGATAATCGGCATCACAGGCGGGAATGCGGCAGTGCTGATAATCTCGCTGATCGGAGCGGCCGCAAGTGTGGGACTGTGCTTTTTCAGCCTGTCGCAGTACAGAAAGCAGATAATAGAGCCTGTCGAAAAGCTTGCTGATTCGGCTTCTGCGTACCTTTCCGGAGAGTATGACAAGGCATCGGTGAAGATAAGCAGCGGCACAGAGCTGGACAAGGTCGCGGAAACGATGAATATTACAGCTCTGACCGGCGGATTCGTGACAGATATTATCTCCGATATCGCGAACGGCGACTTCACCCGTGATGTTTCCGGCCTTCCGGACGATATCGCGCTCACAAAGGGCGTCAAGAGCGTCTATTACAATATGTCAAAGGCTTTCAGCGATCTTGCCGGAGGCGCGGAGAAGGTCAACGAGGACGGCAACCGCGTTTCGCAGGCTTCGATGACGCTCTCCCAGGGCGTTACCGCACAGGCAAGCACCGTAGAGGAGCTTGCTTCGACGATCAACGAAGTAAGAAATGCCGTTATAAAGAACGCGGAGAATGCCCGTGAAGCTCACCGCAACGCGGAAGAAGCCGGAGAAGCGGTGAACGAGGGCTCCGAAAGAATGAAAGAGCTGCTGAAAGCAATGGACGACATCAGCAGATCGACCAACGAGATACTTAAATTCAACAAGGTCATAGAAGACATAGCTTTCCAGACCAATATCCTGGCGCTGAACGCCTCCGTTGAGGCTGCGCGCGCCGGTGATGCCGGCAAGGGCTTCGCGGTGGTGGCAAGTGAGGTGAAGAACCTTGCCGTCAAGTCGCAGGAAGCCTCGCATCAGACCAGCACAGTTATTCAGAGCTGCGTCGAGAGCGTTGCCGAAGGTGTTGAAAAGACCCGCCAGACCGCCGATGTTTTCACCGTGATATCCGAAAAGTCCGCCAAGATAGGCGAGGGGCTGAACGTGATCTCCGAAGAGTGCGCTGCACAGTCCGAGGCAATAACGCAGATAAACATAGGCGTGGAGCAGATAAGCGGAGTCATCCAGAGCACCTCCATGACCGCGGACGAGTGTGCGCGGTCTGCGGAAGAGCTTACCGGAAGATCCGGCGACCTGCGTGAGATCGTGGGACGTTTCAGATTCGGAAATACAAACAGGACAACATCGTCCGGGAGATCGTCTGCCGTCAGAAGCCCGAAGCCCGCTCCGAAGCCTGTTGAAAAGCCAGCTCCGAAGCCCGTGGAAAAGCCCGTTCCGAAGCCTGTTGAAAAGCCCGCTCCGAAACCCGTGGAAAAAACCGCTCCGAGACCCGTGGAAAAGCCTGCTCCGAAGCCCGTTGAAAAGCCTGCTCCGAAGCCCGCAGCAAAACCTGCAGCACCGGCTCCGAAGCCTGCGCCGAAGCCCGTGGAAAAGCCCGCTCCGAAGCCTGTGACACCGGCTCCGGGACCCGCGGCAAAACCGGCAGTTTCCGCATCGGCGGGACGCCGGGCCTCCGCGAATGTAATTGCGCCTGCGGCAGAGCCGAGAGGACGCTCCGGCGGCAGCTACGCGAACGCCGAGTTCGTGGATATACCGGACAACAAATACTGATAACGCGCGAAATACAGCCGCGGAGCGTTCTCCGCGGCTTTTGTATGTGATAGGATGAAGATTTATGAAACTGAACGAGAGCTTTGAAAAGACCATAACCTCCGAAGATGTGGAGCGCTGGAGATATCCGCGCTTCTTTGGCGAAAACTCCGGGGAAGCCGCTGTTATAACGGGGCCGGACGCTGTTCATATTTCGCGGGTACTGAGAATGAGGGCGGGAGATCTCGCTGTGGTGTGCGACGGAGCGGGAACAGACTGCCTGAGCAGGATAGTGACTGCGGCGGAGAGCGCCGTGGAGCTGGAAATAATCGACCGCAGACCGTCGGAGGGCGAGCCGCGTCTTAAACTGCGGCTGTTCCAGTGCCTTCCGAAGTCGGACAAAATGGATTTCATAGTGCAGAAAGCCGTTGAGCTGGGGGCTTCGGAGATAATCCCGGTGATCTCGAAGCGCTGTGTCTCGCGTCCCGACCCGAAGACAGCGGCGAAGAAGACCGAGCGCTGGCAGCGCATAGCCGAAGAAGCCGCCAAACAGTGCGGACGCGGCAGGATACCGGGAGTAGGGGAGCTGATGACATTCCGGGAGGCTGTGAAGGCTCACAGCACCGGCACGGGGCTGTTCTTCTACGAGTGCGGCGGAGCGCGTCTGAACGACATAGTAAGCCCGGACTGCGCCGAAGCAGACATCTATATCGGCTCCGAGGGAGGCTTTGAAGCCGAAGAAGCGGAGCTTGCACGGGCTGCGGGAATAGTCCCCGCAACCCTCGGCACACGGATACTGCGCTGCGAGACGGCTCCCGTGGCAGCTATCGCGGTCTTGATGAATATTACAAATAATATGTAGGGTATTTGTGCAAAGTGACAAATTTGAAAATTTACTTGAAAAAAGACGGGAAATGATATATAATATTTATATAAAAATTTTTCTGTAAAGGAAGGAAAAATATTATGAACAAGAATGTTATTGCAATCCTTATCGGTATCATCGCAGTCCTGGGCGGCGCCCTCGCTGCATTCCTCATTATCCGCAAGAAGTTTGCGGCTGATGACGATTTCGATGAATTTGAGGATTTTGATATGATCGGCGACGACGAGTTCTTTGATGAGGACGAGTTCTTCGGCGACGACGATTCCGAATACGAAGTAGGCAACGACAACTCCATGCCTTTCGCGGCAGGTGCCGAGGGAGAAGGCGCAGCAGAGAGCGATACACTCTGAGAATATCCGGAGGGTATATGAGATCGATCTTCAAGAAAGCTGCCGGTCTGCTCACAGCCGTTGTCATGGCTGTTACAGCGGCGGTAGTTCCCGTATACGCGGATGATTCCAGACAGAAGCTGCCGGATAACGAAGCAATGCGCTTCGTTGATTCCATGGGCGCCGGCTGGAATCTGGGCAACTGCTTTGACGCCAGCGACTGCACATGGGTCTCCAATGAGCTTGATTATGAGAGCGCATGGTGCGGAGCGAAGACAACAAAGGAGCTTATAAAAACGGTTAAAAATGCGGGATTCAACACTATCCGCATACCCGTGTCATGGCATAATCACGTCGATAAGGATCTTAAAATCAGCAAGGCGTGGATGGACCGCGTGCAGGAAGTCGTAGACTGGAGCCTTGCCGAGGGTCTTTATGTCATCATCAATATACACCACGACAACGACAAGAACGCCAACGCCTACTATCACCCGAGCGCTGCGATGAAGGACGCTTCCGTAAAATACATCAGAAGCATCTGGGAGCAGATCTCGGCAAGATTCAGGGATTACAGCGAGAAGCTGGTATTCCAGGGCATGAACGAACCGCGTCTTACCGGTACAAACTATGAGTGGTGGTACGATACGAAGAATGTTCCTGCCGATGTGAAGACCGCGCTGGAGAACATCAATCTGTACAACCAGACTTTCGTTGATACGGTGCGCGCATCGGGCGGAAAGAACTCCGGCCGCTACCTGCTTATCGTCGGCTATGCCGGAATGAACAATGAAGGCGGCGTGCTCTCGTCTTACTACAAGCTGCCGAAGGATACGACAGCGGATAAGCTGATCGTTGACTGCCATTACTACGGCATAGGCGCAAGAACCTCGCTCCAGGTCATAGACGGTCTCTACAACAAGTACACTTCCAAGGGCACACCGGTAATGATCACCGAGTACGGCCTGAACGCCGACGGCTACAAGTACGTCGATAACGAGCAGAACGCTGTCACCCGCATGGGCGAGTTCATGGAATACGCAAGGAACCGCGGCATTTCTGCGGTTATCTGGGACAACAACAGCGGCGACAAGGGTCAGAAAGGTCACAAGTTCATCGACCGCAAGACTGCCAAAGTAATAGTTCCTACGCTTGTCAGCACGATCACAGCGAAGGGTGCTCCGGCAATGAGCTCCGGCACAGCATCGGCAGCAAAGCCTGTTGTTACCGCGAAGTCCACAAAGACCGGAAGGGTAACACTTACATGGGATAAGGTAGACGGCGCAACTAAATATGCGGTATATCAGTACAAGGACGGCAAGTACAAGGCACTTACCACAAAGCTTACAAAGACCACAGCTGCGATAAAGGGCCTTAAATCCGGCAGTACATACAGGTTCGCAGTCCGCGCTTATGTCAACGGAAAGTGGACAACACTCACGTCCAAGGACGTTGTGAAGATCAAGGCTAAATAAACGAATATGAACGGGCAGGTTAATCTGTCCGTTCATTTTTTATGATTGCAGGAAAAACGTAGAAATCCTGCAAAAAATTTGAGATAGTGGCAAAAAACACTTGACCTCGGAGAGAAAAAATAGTATAATATTAGTGTATATTGCGAGGAGGGGACTCCCCGTAAAAATAATGGTAAAACTTTTTTTACAATATTTTAAAGTAAGGAGAAAACAGCAATGATGACAAACAATCAGAACATCCTCAAGTGGTTTGAGGAAATGAAGGCTCTCTGCAAGCCCGACAATGTCGTATGGATCGACGGCAGCGAAGAGCAGCTCGCTGAACTCCGCGAGGAGGCTTTCAGAACGGGTGAGATGATAAAGCTCAACCAGGAGAAGCTCCCGGGCTGCATCTATCACAGAACAAAGCCCAACGACGTTGCTCGTGTTGAGGACAGAACCTTCATCTGCTCGAAGAGGAAGGAAGACGCGGGTCCGACAAACAACTGGATGGATCCCGAAGAAATGAAGAAGATGCTCACACCGATGTACGACGGTGCCATGAAGGGCAGAACAATGTATGTTATCCCTTATTCCATGGGTCCGATCGGTTCCTATATCGCAAAGACAGGTATCGAGCTCACAGACTCCATCTATGTCGTTCTTAACATGGCTATCATGACAAGAATGGGCAAGAAGGTGCTCGACGCGTTCCCGGAGGACAGCAACGACTTCGTTCGCGGTCTCCATTCCAAGGCTGACGTTGATCCCGAGAAGAGATACATCGTTCAGTTCCCCGAGGAGAACACGATCTGGTCTATCAACTCCGCTTACGGCGGAAACGTTCTGCTGGGCAAGAAGTGCTTCGCTCTGCGTATCGCTTCCTACCAGGGCAAGAACGAGGGCTGGATGGCCGAGCATATGCTTATCCTCGGCGTAAAGAAGCCCGACGGCAAGATCGTTTACATCTCCGCTGCGTTCCCGTCTGCCTGCGGCAAGACAAACCTCGCAATGCTCATTCCGCCCGAGGGATACAAGAAGAAGGGCTATGAAGTATTCACAGTCGGCGATGATATCGCTTGGATGAAGCCCGGCAAGGACGGCAGACTCTACGCTATCAACCCTGAGAACGGCTTCTTCGGCGTTGCTCCCGGAACAAATGCGAAGTCCAACTTCAATGCTCTTGAATCCACAAAGAAGAACGCTATCTTCACAAACGTTGCTATCAACAAGGACGATATGACAGTATGGTGGGAGGGTCTCGACAAGAACCCGCCGGAGAACGCTCAGGAATGGACAGGTATCGACTGCAACGGTAAGGAGTGGACTTCCCAGATCGACGAAAAGACCGGCAAGAAGAAGGTTCTCGCTCATCCGAACAGCCGTTTCACAGCTCCGGCTATAAACTGCCCGTGCCTCTCTTCCGAGTTCAATAATCCGGACGGCGTGCCGATCTCCGCTATGATCTTCGGCGGCAGACGTGCTTCCACAACTCCTCTGGTATATCAGTCCTTTGACTGGACACACGGTACTTATGTAGGTTCCGCTGTTTCTTCCGAGACGACAGCCGCGGCAACAGGCGCAGTAGGCGTGCTCCGTCACGATCCTATGGCTATGAAGCCCTTCATCGGATACAATGTAGGTGATTACTGGAACCACTGGCTCGAAATGGGTGAAAAGCTCGGCGACAAGGCTCCTAAGATCTTCAACGTAAACTGGTTCAGACAGGACGAGAACGGCAACTTCATGTGGCCGGGCTTCGGTGATAACATGAGAGTACTCGATTGGATCATCGACCGCTGCGAAGGCACAGTTGACGCTGTTGAAACACCTATCGGCTACGTTCCGAAGCCTGAGGACATCAACATCGAAGGTCTTGAAGGTGAAGTATCCATAGATACTATCAAGCGCCTCACAGACGTTGATAAGGACCTCTGGAAGAAAGAGATCAAGGAAATGCGCAGATACTATGACGAGGACATCAAGGCCAAGGGCGGCAATATCCCGCAGGCTCTCTATGATGAACTCGATAAGATCGAAGCTCGCCTGAATAAGTGAGTGGTCGCTGACGCTCGAGTGAGAAGAGAGTCGCTTGCGCTTGAGTGCCTCCGGCGGCCAACCCCTTTAAAAAGGGTTTGGATCCCTAAACAAATCGCTTCGCCTTGCAGATTCGTAAGGTAGTACGCCTTTTGAAAGTAAAGAAAAACTGCTCCTGTCGTCAGGAGCAGTTTTTTTCGTGTAAAGATGTCGATAGAAGAAATTCTGAAAGGATTCCCCACTACCCCTCTGCCAAAAGGAGCAGATGACTCTCGGGGGCGGCAGTCTTTTTCAGGACTTGTCGAACGCGGTCCAACGTGTACAAACGTGGGGCTGAAAAGTAAGCGGACCGTCTGAGACAGGCCTGAAAAAGCGGCGCCCTTTGGTTACTTTCCGCCGCTGGAGGGGGAAAGTGACTCGCCTCGCGGAACGAAACTCCGACATAAAAAAATAATTAAGGCGCGGGCGAAATAAAACGTAAAACGAGACTAACGGCTGTGAGGAAAAGCACATAATAACAAGAATACAAAAACAGCCCCTTCTGTAAGTGAACAAAAGGAGCTGTTTTATTTACATAGTTCTTTCGTCGCCGAAGAAGAACAGCGCAAGCGTGCCGGGGCCGGTATGCGACGTGATGATCGTACCGATGTCGAAAATCTTTATATCGTCACGTTTAAAATGCTTGAAATCCTTGACTATCATACTGCGCAGTTCCTCCGCCGCGTCAATGCAGTTGGAGTGCGCTATCCAGCACCGGCCTTTATAATCCTTGCCGCCGTCGGCGTGCTCTGCCATGGCTTCCGCAGTCCTGCGGATAACGTTCTTTATGCCGCGTACCTTGTCATACGCGATTATCCTGCCCTCGGCATTGAAGCGCATCAGCGGACAGATATTGAGTATCGTGGCTATTGCCGCCGAAGGCCCCGAAACGCGGCCGCTCCGCTTGAAATAATCCATTGTGATCGAGTAGAACTGATAGTGCAGGTGAAGCCTGCTGTCAAGTATCCACTTTTCCGTTTCCTCGAAACTCTTTCCCTCATCGCGCATATCAGCCGCAATATCGACAAGCATTCCGTAGCCGGAGCAGGCCCCAAGCGAATCTATAACGCTTATCTTCCTGTCGGGATATTCGGCGCGAAGCTCTTCGGCAGCAGCCTCCGCATTCCCGTAGGAGCCGGTAATTCCGGAGCTTAATGTAACGTGTATGACGTCGCCCTTTTTCAGAAGCTCTTCAAAGAACTCCTTGTAACGGAACCGGTTTATCTGCGATGTAGTCGGTATAGCGCCGCCGGCAAGCAGCCGGTAGAAATTCGGCAGGGATTCCGGGTCTTTCCCGAGATCGTCCGTGTATTCCTGTCCGTTGGCGGAGTATGTGTAAAAAAGAACAGGCAACTCTCTTTTTTCAAGGTATGCGTAGGGGAGATCAACGGTTGATTCGCATGATAGAATGAATTTTCTCATTTCGCGTCCTCGCTTTTCGGAGTATTGTGATATTTTACTGTTTTTAGTATAACATTACTGCGCCGATTTGTCAAGAACGTAAAAAATATTTTCTTAAATGATATCAATCATCACCGAAGAAATGGAAGTGATCTGTGATCTTATCAGCCAGCTTCGAGATAACGCTGTCCTTGATAGCATTCTTCGCGGCGTCGGGGATAAGTCTGTTCTTCACACCGTAAAGCTGTATTGTACCGCCCTTCTTGAATACGATCCTTGTAATATCGTAGGTAGAAGGCGCGTTGTAGAAGTTGTCGAGACTCTCGCCTTCGTCGGTGTACATCTCGATATCGGATTCCGGAGCTATGCCCTGGTTGACCATCATCGCCTTGATCTCTGTGAGCTTATCGCCCTTGTATATCTCGGTATAGCGGTCAGACTGATATTTCAGTATTTCCTCTTCGCTCATGGTCGTTTCCACAGTCGTTGTGACCGGAGCTGTCGTAGTTGCTGCCGTTGTCGTAGTTTTTGCGGCGGTTGTGGTTTTCGGCGCGGCAGTTGTCGCGGGTGCCGCAGTAGTCGAAGGTGCGGCCGTTGTAGTCGTAGTCGCTGCCGAAGCAGGTACCTCTGCGGCTTTCGTAGCCGCTCCGCATGACGAGAGCAGGGAAACTGCCGCTATCATGCCCGCGGCGACGGTTGTGCGAATAACATTGGTTTTCATTTTTCTACTCCTTGATTTCTGCAATATATTTTATATTTTTGTAAGAGAATCCGCCCTTATGTATGTGTACATCTGGCCGGCCTCTTCATAGCAGTCCATAACGCCGCGGACACGGATATCGTCCTGTACTTCGGGGTAATCTCCGGGGTAGGAGGCGCCTGTGAGTATGAATTCAAGCCCCTGCACGCAGCAGGCAGTCGCGTCCGGCACGACAACAAAGAAATATCTCGTGTCAGACCCGTCGTAGACCATAGTGTCGAAATATCCGTCTACCAGAAGGCTCTTGCCGTAGTAGCTGTCCGGGTTTATCATCATATCGTAGATGACAGAGTATATCATAGTGGAATTCATCTGCGTCAGGTCGATATCCACCGCGGTACCGTCCTGTGACGCGGGAGTTTCCGCCGCGGCAGCCGTGGTCTCCGGAGCAGCCGCAGTAGTCGCTGAGGCTTTCGGAGCAGCCTCCGAAGCCTGTGCAGCGGCTTCGCTCATTATGTTGTTTATCAGCGCACTCGGGCTGTCCGGAGCTTTCGCGGCAGGCTGCTGAGCACAGGACGAACACAGAAGAAGCGCCGCAGCTGTAAGAGCGGCGGCCTTTGCAGTTTTTTTCATCAAGCCTTCCTCCTTGTGAAGAGAGAAACTATACAGAATATAAAGAATACCGCGATATCTGTAACGACGATAGTCGAGCCGACAGGCGTTCCCGCCATTATGGAGGTGAAGATACCCACACCCGCGCATATAACAGAGATAACGGCGGAGCAGATTATCACGCTCCTGAAGCTGCGGAACACTCTCATAGCCGACAGGGCAGGGAATATTATGAGCGCCGATATAAGCAGCGAACCCACAAGGTTCATCGCAAGCACGATTATGAGCGCGGTTATTATCGCTATCAGCAGGTTGTAGCCCTCGGCCTTTACGCCGGCAGCCTTTATGAAGTTCTCGTCAAACGTCACCGCGAATATCTTGTGATAGAACAGCAGGAACACTGCGATAACTATGACCGACATTATTATGCAGAGGATAACGTCCTCGGGTTTCAGCGTAAGTATGGATGTTGAACCGAACAGCGTCGTGCAGACATCGCCGGAGATGTTCGCCGAGGAGGGGAACAGGTTCATCAGCATATAGCCCACAGCAAGCGCTCCCACGGAGATCATCGCTATTGCTGCGTCGCCGTTTATCTTCGCGTTCTGACCTGTCCGCAGGAGCAGCACCGCCGAAATAACGGTTATCGGCAGAACGACATACATATTGTTTGTAAGCCCCAGAACTCCCGCTATCGCCATTGCGCCGAACGCGACGTGTGAAAGCCCGTCCCCGATGTAGGAGAAGCGTTTCAGCACCAGCGTCACGCCCAGCAGGGAGGAGCAGAGCGCTATGAGAAGCCCGACTATCAGCGCGTACCACACAAACGGGTAGCTGAAATAAAGCTGTAATTTCGCCATGAATTCGTTAGTCAATCCCGTTTTCCGTCCTTTCCACGGATTCTTCCTGTATGTGCGCACTTTCGGAGAAGATCCTGCCTGTTTCGCTTTTCAGATAATCGGCTGTTCTGCCGAAGAAGAGCTGATGATGCGCACCTATGTGGAGTATGTGTGAAGCGTATCTGATCGCCGCCCCGAAGTCATGTGATACCATGATTATCGTCACACCGTTCCTGTTAAGCTCCGCGATCAGATCGTAGAGATCGAGCTGCGCCTTCGGGTCGAGACCGGTGACCGGCTCGTCAAGGAGCAGTACCTTCTGCGCAGCGCAGAGAGCACGCGCGATGAGCACGCGCTGCTGCTGACCTCCGGAAAGCTCGCGGTAACAGCGCTTCGCCAGATCTGTTATTCCCAGACGCTCCATTGTGCTGCGTACCATTTCTTTTTCTTCCTTCTTGTAGAAAGGCCGCAGTCCGCATTTCGGCAGACAGCCCGAAAGCACTATCTCCTGCACCGAAGCAGGGAAGTCTCTCTGTATTGCATTCTGCTGCGGCAGGTAGCCTATATCTCCGGCCTTCATATCGGCAGGCCGTTCCATGATGCCCGACATAGGCTTGTTCAGCCCGAGCAGAGCTTTTATGAGAGTGCTCTTTCCCGAGCCGTTCTCACCGAGTATGCAGAGATAATCGCCCTCGGTTATATCGAAGTTCAGACCGCTTACAACGGCGCTGCCCTCCCAGCCGAGTACTATATCCTGACAATGAAGCAGGTTCCCCATACTTATCTTTCCTTTATTTCAATGTATTTTTCAGCACTTCAAGGTTTTCACGCATCAGCGAGATGTAGGTAGTGCCGGACTCTGCCTCCGCGCTCTTCACGGATTGTATGGAGTTCAGCGCCGCGATGTTCTGATCCTTGTTCTTTGTGCTGTTTATGATCGTCCGGGCTATGGAGCCGTCGGAATTCTCAATCGTGTATATTGTCTTTACGCCCAGCTCGTCGAGCTTGTTTGCGAGGAACACCACAGTCTCGAAGCTGGCTTCGGTCTCCGCGGAACAGCCTGCGAATGCAGCGTAGTAATCGAGTCCGTAGTCCTCCGTGAAGTAGCGGAACGGGAATCTGTCCCCGAATACCACAGTCTTCACGGGCGCCGCGGAAATGACTTCTCTGAAGTCTGCGTCCAGCTTATCCAGCTCTGCGGAGTAAGCCGTCAGGTTCGCTTTGTATGTATCGGCGTCTGCCGTATCGAGAGCGCAGAGCTTATCGGTGATCTGTCCGCATATCAGTTTCGCGTTGCTTACGGACAGCCAGACGTGCTCGTCGTATTCGATCTCTTCTTCTTCCTCATGTTCATGCTCATGCTCGTCTTCATCTTCATGCTCATGCTCTTCTTCTTCATGCTCATGCTCATGTTCATGTTCCATGCCTTCTTTGAACTCCTCGGCTTTGAGACCGCTGCCGACGGCTTCGAGCAGGCTTAAAGTCTGCATATTCTTGTTCAGCGCATTCGCGAGGGCATCATCCACCCACTTGTCCGACTCGCCGCCGACGTAGATAAGCAGGTCGCAGTCGGATATTTTTATAATATCGTCGGCTGTGGGCTGGAAGTTATGCATATCGGTGCCGCTTCCCAGCAGGTAGGTGATATCGGCTTCTGCGGCCTTATTGCCCATTATCTGTCTTACCCAGTCATATTCGGGGAAGACGGTGCAGACTATTTTCAGCTTATCGGAATTTCCGGTGTTTACTGCGGACGCGCTCTGACCGCAGGCGGAAACGCCTGTTACGATGAGCGCGAGGGCTGCGAATAATGATATTTTCTTTTTGTTTGACATAAATTTATTACCTCCGTGATATGAATGTGTTGTCTTTTTTGAGTGAAAGACCATTCTATTCACGAAGCTCCGTTCTTAAAGTGACCGGCGTGACAGCGTCACATTTACGGAAAAGACGCAGTACAGCGGCGGCCACGGCAAATACGGCTGTAAAAAGCGCGGTTTCTGCTGCGGCAGCGCGGACACAGGACAGGATCCGTACAAATCCGGCTATCATGCGGCAGACGGCGCAGTCGTCGTCGTGTGTGCAGTTATGGTGTGAGCAGTTTGCGACGATGAAGAAGGAGCAGACGAGGGCTGCGCACAGCAGGACGGCGGTTAAAATCAGACGCTTTTTTCTTGCGGTCATACAGTTATCCTCTGCATTTCTTACATTTAACGAGGAGTTCTATTTCATCTCCGGGAGCCACATCACCGCAGGCTGCGATATCTTCTTTTATGCGGCGACTTGTTTCGGTATCGGCGCTGTAGACTTTGCCGCAGACTTTACAGCGCATATTGACTGCGGGCTCGTCGCTGTCGGTGAGGGAATATACATATTCTCTGTTTTCGGGGTCTATGGTTCTTGTGACGGTTCCGGAATGTTCGAGTTCGCGCAGGAGTCTGTATATTGTACTTCCCGAAGTGAGGTTTCTGGTCTCTTCATGTTTTTCCATTTCGGAGACTATTTCTCTCACGGTGAAGGAGCTATTAGGGTGATTTTTCAGGAATTCAAGCAGGTTTTCACGTCTTGCGGTTTTATATGTTGCCACTGTGGTACCTCCTTTTGGATTTGAAATCGGTTTTCAATTTCATTTTTACATTATAGCAGAATATGTCTGATTTGTCAATAGTTTTATTTCGCCCACTGCGGCGGCGGGGTACCCCCGCTGTCAATCCGGCGCGGTACCCGCGCGGTCAATCCGTCTGTTAAATTCTTATTTATTTAGTCTCTGCCTCGCAGCCGGTAGTTTCGTTATACGTTTCTTTTCGCCCCCGCTTTTTTCTGCTCCTTTTGTCGGAGGGGTAGTGGGGAATCCTTTCAGAATCTCTTCTATCGACATATTTACACGCAAAAAACTGCTCCTATTGTCAATAAATAGGAGCAGAAATTTTATACTCTGTATAGGCGTACTACCTACCGAATCTGCAAGGCGAAGCGATTTAAGTTTAGGCTAAGCCCTTTTCAAAGGGCGTCATACTCAAGCGCAAGCGACTCTCAAACACTTGAGCGCAAGCGACTACTTGTTCCCGTTCTTGAACGAGGCTACTGAAGTTCGTCTCTTTCGACACCGTTGACTTTAAGGCGGTATTTGCCGCCGGTGAGGTTGAGGCTGGTGTTTTCATGGATATAGCAATCCTCGTACTGTGTATTGATCTCTGCGGAGAGGTCGATATAAGTGGTGGAGAAACGGGCTCCGCCGTTGATGCCTCCGAAGAGCAGGGCATTGGCGCCTTCCGCCTTTATCTGTATTGCCGAGCGTTCCAGAGCAATATCCGATTCGTTGAGAAGCGAACCGAATACCGTCAGAGCCTCGGCGCTCATAGCTATGTTCATGTGGATGCTTTCAGCGTGAACGGACGCTTTGGTGCCGCCCACGGTTCCGAGAGCGGCGGCGTGCAGGCTGTGCGCTTCGCACTTTATGCTGGAATAGCGCAGATTTATGCTTGCCTCGCCTTCAAGGGAGCCTATGACCGTGCTGTGCGCTCCGGTAGTCTTGCCGTCAAAGTCGCAGCCTATTATGTCGATATCCGCAAAACCGGAGTAAGCGCCTATGCAGACATTCATACTTCCTTCGCCGCACAGGACGTATCTTCCGCGGCAAATCCTTATCCTGCCGCCGAGACCTGAACCTATGCAGACGCCTTCGTGACTGTCGGAATGTATGGATATCGTGCCGTCCTGCTCGAATGTAAGCTCTCCGTGCGGCGATTCCAGATCATTTCCTATGCCGTAGTAGTTTGCGCCGCCGAGAGATATTTCAAGACTGCCCTTGCCAACAAGTTTCAGCTTCGACGAGGCAGGTACCTTTATTCCTGCCTTATTGAGTTTGTTGGTACCGTTGAGTACCAGAGTGACGTCGCTGTCCTCGCCTACTGCAAAGGCAGCTCTGCCGGGTAGGTTGGAGATCACGGCATTTTCAAGTATTATCGTGCCGTGGAAGCTCTCCGCTGTCTCGATGTGTATGTCGGTCTCAAGGTACTGCGAACCCGCTATCGTGACGGTGCCGCCAAGGTAGCCGTTGCCGATTATGATGCGGTCGTAGCCGTCCTTGTAGAGCTTGTCGAGGTTGACTCTCTCGCTTTCCTGCGCGCTGTATATCTTCATGCGCTTGCCGTCGTCGCGCTCCTGCCTGTGGGAGCGTATCTCCGAGCGCAGCTCATAGGGCAGAGCCTGCAATACTTCCGGTGCCGGTCTCGCGGTGTAGAAGCCCTGTATCAGATCAACGCCCAGCAGTATCACGGTGCGCAGCTCGTCGGAGCTTTCAACGCCCTCGGCAAGCGCGAGTATGCCGTTTTCGTGGCAGAAATCGATGATCTCACGGACGAAGTGCTTCTTGTTCGGGTTGCCGCTGATGCCGCTCAGGAGAGAGCGGTCTATCTTTACAAAGTTGGGCGTGTACCGCAGCAGGTTGCTGATATTCGAGTAGCCCGTGCCGTAATCGTCTATGGCGATGCGTACATCAAGCCGCCTGTACTTCGATTTTATATCGTTGAGCTCGTCATCGCTGAATTCCGAGCTTTCCGTCATCTCCACCACGACCATATCCGAGAGTTTCCGCAGAAGTGTCTCTATCTTCTCCGCGCTTTCACTGTCGATGCGGGTGCTTGGCATACTGTTGATGAATACGGGTCTGTCCGCAAAAAGCTCGCGGTGAGTATCGATGAAGTTCAGCACATTCAGGAAAGTGTACTGCTCAACTTCGTCGAGCCTGTCTGTGAGCTCCGCGTACTTGAGAATATGAAAAGGCGTGATGCCCTGCATCTCCCCGGCGCGCATAAGAGCCTCATAAGAGTATATCTCGCCGTTGTCGGCGCGCACGATAGGCTGGAAGTGGTAGGTGAACAGGTTGCAGTCGATGAGCTCCTGCACCTTTATTATCTCGGCGTGTTCGGTTTCGCTGAGAATGTCCTTGTTGCGCAGATCCGCCTTTTTCAGCTCCTCGCGCAGGTAGACTACCTCGGACACAACGCCGTACACATTCTTCCTGAGATTCTCCATATCCGGATCGTCACCGGTAACGGGCGTGAGCAGTCCGAATTCACGGTTCAGCTTTTTGAGTGCTTCCGTGTCGTTTGTGACTTTGGCACGTTCTATGTATTCGTTGAGAATGGCTGCCGTATTTTTTCCGGACATCGTTCACCCACCTTTCGCTGTATGTTGTCTGTTATTCACTCTTGCAGCCTGCCGAGAAGAAGTCGGAAATGCTTTCAAGAACCCTGCTCTCGTCGGTGATGAAGCCGAAGCCTTTCAGCCTGCGGAGCTGTCTTTCATCGCTGATATTGAATACCGCCCTGTCGATGCCCCTTGTTGCCGCGTAAGCCAGCACAGCGCGCACAAGCCCGTCATAGTACAGCTCAACTTCACTGTCCAGCGCGGTTATCATAAGATCTCCGTCTCCGGTGAGCACGGAGGTTATGCCGCCTACGCGCCTGCCGTCGTCCTTCATTATGTAGACCAGCTTATCTGCGATCTCGGGATCGCGGAGTATCGTTATCATCTTCTTTTTCCTCCTTTGGTGCGTTTCGGCGGAGTGGGGCCGCCTATCGCTGTGCGGAGAGCCCTCAGCTCCTGCTCGGTCAGGTCGGCGTAAGTGCCGGGGCGCAGCATACCGAGCTTCACGCCGCCTACGCTGGTGCGTCTCAGGCGCTTGACCGTAAGGCTCACCGCCTCGCACATACGGCGAATCTGGCGGTTCTTGCCCTCATATATGGTAAATTCAAGCACTGTGCGCTCCGGCTCGTCAACTTTCACTGTGACTACGCAGGGAGCGGTCACAACGCCCTCGTCGATCTCGACTCCCGCCATGAGCGTGTTTATCGTGTCCTCGGAGACCTTTTCCGCCACGGTGACGCGGTAGGTCTTGGCTATATGCTTACGGGGGTGCATTATATCATTGGCAAGCTGCCCGTCGTTGGTGAGCAGCAGGAGCCCCTCGGAATCCTTATCGAGCCTGCCCACGGGGTAGACTCTTTCGGGAATGTCCTTTATCAGCTCCGTCACCGACTTTCTGCCGAGTTCGTCGGACATGGTAGTGACATAGCCGCGGGGTTTATACAGCTTTATGTAGCGCAGTGCCGTAGGCTCCGCGCTTATCTTCTCTCCGCATACGGTGATGATGTCGTTTCTCGGGTCGGCCTTGTCGCCGAGGCTTACGGGGTGTCCGTTCACCTTAACTTCGCCGTCCGCTATGAGCTGCTCGGCTCTGCGCCGTGAGCAGTAGCCGCTGTCGGCTATTATCTTCTGGATCCTTATAAGCTCCATTTATGTCATTCCTTTGCAAAGGCGGTCATAAAGCCGCCGTTCAGTATATTCTTCAGCCAGTCGAACAGGCCGTGTGAAGGCTCGGCGCGCTGTACGTCCCTGGCCGCGGTCATAGCCACGCGCTTCAGGAGCCGCCCGTCAAGGTACACATCGGCAGTCCCCAGCTTTTCGCCTTCCGAGACTTCTGCGTAGACGAATCCCGGCACGCTGTACCGCACCGATATTGTTTTCGCTTCCGCAGCCGTCATACCGACAGTCAGCGTTTCCGCAGGCACGATCGAGACAGTATCCGCAGTTCCTCCGGCTACTTCGGCGGAGAACTCCTCCAGCTGTATGTCATAGCGCTTCATACCCTCAAAGCCGCTGTCCAGCAGTTTTCTGTGGTCATTCCAGTCGTCCGGCGCGTTCAGTGTCACCGCAATAAGGGTGCAGCCGTTTCTTTCCGCCGCGGAAACAAGGCATCTGCGGGCATTGTCGGTAAATCCGGTCTTGACGCCGATGCAGCCATCATACATTCCGAGCAGCTTGTTGGAGTTGCGCAGAGTGCGTTTTCCGGGCGGGTTCCCGAATTCGGTCACGACGTACTCCGAGCCGCATATCCTGCGGAACTCCTCGTTTTTCATCGCCTCACGGGTCAGCAGAGCCATATCGTAAGCCGTGGTATAGTGACCGTCGGCGTCCAGCCCGGAGGGCGTGACGAAATGTGTGTCCTTCATGCCGAGCTGCGCGGCGCGCCTGTTCATCAGCTCCGCGAAAGCGCTTATGCTCCCGGCGACATTGACTGCTGCCGCGTTTGCCGCGTCATTCCCGGAGGGCAGCAGCATACCGCAGCACAGAGCCCTGCGCGTTACGATATCGCCCTCTTTCAGTCCCATTGACGTGCCTTCCACGCGTATGGCGGTGCTGTCAACGGCGAAGAGCCTGTCCGGATCGCCGGCTTCAAGAGTCAGCAGAGCCGTCATGATCTTCGTTGTGCTTGCCATTGCGCGCTGCTTACGGGCATTCTTTTCGTATAGCACCGTGCCGGTGTCCGCGTTCATCACCACCGCGCATTCCGCGGAGATATCCTCTTCGCGGGGCAGGGCAGAAGCCGCCGTATTCAGGACTGTGAGCGCCGCGAGAGCCGCGGCTATTACGGAAACTATCTTCATATATGTTCACCTCGCAGGTATTCTTTGCATACCCGCGGTGATTATACGGCGAACATTGACGGAAAATTATTCCTCGGTCTTGTCGTCCGCGCTGTCGGCAGCTTCTTCAGGAACGTCGGCGGCTTCTTCGCCGTCCGCGCCCTTCTTGCCGAACATATTCTTCAGCTTGCCGATGAGCTCGGGAGCGTTTTCGATGATGCCTTCGATCGGGCTGGACTTGCCGCCGAGTTCGAGTATCTTCGAATCGCCTTCCTTATTGATGACGATGAACGCCTGGGGCTTGATGGTGATACCCGCGCCCGCGCCGCCCGCGAATACTTCCTTCGGGGTGGTGGATGGGATATCCGAGCCGCCGGAAACGAATCCGAACGATACCTTTGAGATCGGTATGATCGTCGTGCCGTCGGGAGTGGAGATAGGCTTGCCGATAATGGTATCCACATCGACGAGCTCGCGTATCTTCTCCATTGAGGTGCTCATAAGTCCTTCGAGATGCTGTGCCATATTATTCCTCCTGAATTGTCTTACCTGCCCGGAGCAGGTCTTGCTTTTACTTTTTTTGCTGTCTTTGCGGGCTTCGGCCTGCTGTTGTATTTCAGGTACGTTTTAAGCACCCTCACACCCAGCCACAGCACTACGCCCAGCAGTGTCGAGATCCGCAGTTTCAGCAGCATATAGACGAATATATCGTCCTTTTCCGCCGCGAAATCCGCTTCTATGTTTATCTCGCCGATCTTTGTATCGAAATATCTTGTCAGAAATTCCTGCGCCGAGTATATCGAGGAGCATAAGCCTCCGTATTTGAGGGCGGTCTTTGCCGCGTCGTCTGAGCCCACGACCCAGTCGATATACACATCTCTTATCCTGATCTTTCTGAAAAGCCGTTTAATGGGCGGCGAAGCGCTTCTCACATAGTCCATTATCATGTCAACGGACAGCTTCATCTTCGGCTTTTTCGCCTGTTTGCCCACTTTGTGGCCGGACTTTTTGCTGTCCTTTTCATCGTCCGCAGCCCCGGAAGAACTGTCTGCGTTCTCTTCCGAAGTCTCTGCGCCGCCGGACTTGCCCGCGCCTTTTTTTTCGGCCTTTTTGCGCTGCTTTTCGGCTTTTATGCGTTTGCGTTCAGCCTTCTTCGCATTCTTGCGCTTCTTCTTTTCGGCGGTCTTCGGGTCAACGGGAGTCCTGAACAGCGTGAAGCACAGTATCTTCACGGTTATCTCGGCTTCCTTCTCGTAAATGAGCCTGACTCTTATTGACTGCGCGAAAAGTATTATCAGGACAAGCAGGATAGAACCGAATATGATCCAGCCTGTCATTCTGTCTTACCTTTCCGGTATATTATTCATCTTCACTGACGGTCTCCGCTGTTTCATCGGGGAGCCCGCCGCCGTCAGAACCCGCGTCCCCGGTATCGGAGCTGTCCGGATATCCGAGCTCGCGTTCCTTTTCCAGCTCCGCCAGCTCGTCGAAGTCGATCTGACCTTCCTGATCGGGCAGGGGAGGAAGCTCCTCGATCCTGCTGAGCCCGAAGCACCGCAGGAACGTGTCCGTGGTGCGGTAGGATATCGGCCGTCCGGGCAGATCGAGACGCCCCGCTTCTTCAAGCAGCCCTCGCTCGCATAAGCTGTTCACGACGCTGCTGCTGTCTATGCCGCGCACCTGCTCCACGAAGGATTTGGTGACGGGCTGATTGTAGGCTACTATCGCCAGCACTTCCATAGCCGCCTGCGAGAGAGGCTGCTGACGCTTTGTTTCGAGAGCCTTCTTCACGTTGTCCGCGAACTCCCTGCGCGCCGCTATCTGGAAGCCGTTGTTTATCCGCAGTATGGTAAGCCCGCTCTCGCGGACGTTATACTGTCTTTCAAGGTGGTCAACGAGCTTGACGGCGGTCTCCACGTCAAGATCTGTGGCTTCGGCGAGCTTTTCCGGGCTTATAGGGTCGCCGTAAGCGAACATCACCGCTTCTACCGCCGCGATGCCTTCCGCGTAATTCATTCCTCCGTCACCCCGCCTTCCGTTGTGTTTTCGTCATTCTGTTCTTCTGTATTTTCCGTTCCGTCGGACATCACTATCGTCTCGCCGTCGTCGGAGAACCGCACTCTGCCGCGCTTGGACAGCTCCAGCAGTGCCAGGAACACCGCCACCTGCGCCGAGCGGGACTGTCCCTTGTACAGCGATCTTACCTCGATCTCCTCACCGGAGCGCAGTCTGCGGAGCACGAATATCAGCTTCGTGAACACGCTGACGTAGGACTGCGCCACGATCGGCTGCAATACCAGCTTTGCGTCCTGTTTCAGCCGCTTGCTCTTGGTGCTTACGACAGTGTAGTTGTCCAGCAGTTCGTAGCGGTCATGCCTTCCGCGGTATATCTTGTCCACCGGAAGATCCAGCGGCTCGCGCACGAACACCGAATCTCCGATGTAGTGCCGTTTCAGGCGCTCGGCGGTGCGTTTGCAGAGCGCGTACTCGATAAGTCTGCCGGAGAGCTCCTTTTTCAGCTCCTCGACTTCCTGCTTCGGCAGCAGTTCCGCGGTCTTGATGTATATGAGATGAGCCGCCATTTCGACGAATTCTCCCGCCACGTCGATGTCCGCCTGCTGCATCCTGTCCAGGTAGTCCAGGAACTGATCCAGCAGTATGGATATCTCGATGTCGCGGATATTCAGCTTATGCTTGCTTATCAGGTTCAGCATAAGGTCGAGAGGCCCCTCGAAAATCTCCAGTCTGAAACTCAGCTCTTCCATGTCAGCAGATGAACTTCGTAATCAGGTCGAGAAAGCCGTATATCATATCGGTGATGAACTGGAAGGGAATGGAAAGTATGCCCGTGTACATCAGTATCAGCAGGCCTATCATTATGAACTGCTCATACTGCATTATCGCGAAGTAGTATTTCTGGGGCAGGAAAGCGAAGAACACCCTCGAACCGTCGAAGGGCGGTATCGGCAGCAGGTTGAACACGCCGTTGTACAGGTCTATCTGTATTATCAGCTCCAGCGCGAGTATGAGGTAATAGAGCACCTGCGCGCCGCTTGTGTTGTAGTTCACTATCAGTATCTTTTCGATTATCAGGAACACCAGTGACGAGAGTATGTTCGCCAGAGGGCCTGCCGCGGCGGTAAGCGCCATTGCGGCCTTCTCGCTCTTTATCTTTGTGCATCTTCTTGTGTTGACAGGAACAGGCTTTGCCCAGCCCACGCGGAACAGTATAATTCCTATGGTACCTATCAGGTCAAGGTGCGCGAAGGGGTTGAGCGTGATGCGCCCCTGCCGTTCCGCGGTATCGTCGCCCAGGAGCTTCGCCGCCAGGGCATGGGAGCTTTCATGCAGCGGGAACACCACGAAAAGCATCACAAGTATGGAAAACGCCGTAAGTATGATAGTCAGGATGTTTCCCGACATGATCGCACTGAACATTAAAAAACCTCAATTCTTCTGCAAACAATATCTTTCTATATTATACTATATTTTATAATATTTTGCAAGTGTTTTTTTATTTTATACAGTTTTATCCCGTGATAATACCAAAATGAGCCCGTGACCGGGCGGATCACGGGCTTCTGTTCTTTTTTCCGGTACCGTACAGAGCCTATCTGTACCTTGAATCTATGCCGAGCAGCTCCTCAAGCGTCTTTCCTGTCTCTGTGACGCGCGGGGCAAGCTCCTCTCCGATGTAGCGGATATGCCACGGTTCGAAGTTATATCCGGTATATTCCTTTGCTTCAAAGGACGGGTAGCGCAGTATGAAGCCGTATTCATGGCAGTGCTCCCGGAGCCAGATGCCTTCCTTCGTGTCGGCGAACTCATACTGCAGCGAGTTGATGTCCGCCGCAAGCCCCAGCTGATGCTCGGAGTGCCCCGGCCGTGCCGATATGTTATCGGTCTCTTCCCGGCCGTATTGAACGAACCATGAATCGTAAACTTCTTTCTGGCGTTCAAAGGAGCGGAACAGCGAAACCGGCTCCAGCAGTATGCCGTCAGCCTTTGCGGCGGCTTTCAGCCTGTCCAGCGCTTCTTCCGCCACGGATTGCAGACCGGGCTCGTAGTCCTCGGGAAGCGGATAGGTCTTGTTTGCTATGGGGATATTGTTCACCATAGGAATGAAGCCTATGACATCACCGGGTCTGATGCAGTGTACCTTCATAGAGGAAGAAATACCGTCGGCGGGGCAGTACGCGGTCACATAGCATACACCCACGTCCAGCGCAGTGAAGACGCCTTCCGGCGTGATGCTCCCGCAGCCGGAATCCACGCTCCATTCGAGCATCTGCTCCGGGCTTACGGTAGTATAAACGCAGTCGAAGCCGAAACTTTCCCCCACATAGACGAGATTTGCGCCCAGCACGGTGATATTACCGCTGCTTATGGGGTATTCGTACTCATAGCCCCCGCAGGCGTCGCGCTTCCGGGTATCCCGGATCAGCTCACCGGGATCCTTTCCGGAAAATGTGACTGTCACCGGCTCGCGGACAGCTTCGGAGACTGTCACTTCTTCGGGAGGCTCTTCCGTTGTCTGTACGGAGAATGATGCCATGACGGCCTTTGTCTCCGGAGCAGCGGTCTGTTCCTCCGCAACGGGCGTTACGGCAGCTTCCGGTATGTATATGGCTTCCGCACCGCAGGCGGAAAGAAGAACCAGCGCCGCGGCGGTGACGCAGAGGAGCTTCGCGCTCCCGGCGCGTGACCCGCCGCGGCGGACGGATAAGATGTTCATACTGTTATCAGTCAAGTTCCGTGAGGAAGCAGGTGAGGGAAACGGGCTTGTTATCCCACCTGGCGGTATAGGAGAAGTCTGTCTGACCGCTGCGGCCTATACGGGGCGTGCGGTTCATAACGACGGTGTTGGAGGACTCCTTGTTCACGTCGTATATCTTCATCCTGAACACATTGGGGTCGTCGAGGTCACGGCGGAGCGCGGTGAGCAGGACGTAGCGGCTGTAGCATTTTCCGTCGCTGTCAGACCAGAGCATCTTCGTGACTATCGGGTTGCCCTCTGCGAGTATGCTCTTGACTCTGCTGAGGTCATTCTCGCTGTTCACGCCGAATGAGGAACCTGTATCGCGCAGGGCATTGTAGCAGTTGATGGCGCGGATCATGGAGTAGTCGTTGGCGCTGTATTCGGTGCGCAGGGTGTTGGAATTGAAGTTCGGAACCAGCACCTCGGCTTCTTCCCAGCCTGTGCCGGGTTCGCTGTACGGTATGGTCAGCTTGAGCCAGCCCTTGTTCTGCGCGGCGGCGGCTTCGTCGCTCTTAATGCGCAGGGTCTTGCCGTCCGACGAGAAGTTCAGATAATTCTCGGGTTCGAGCCACGAGGTCTGCATGGTCTGGAGTATGACTTTGCGCAGGGGCTCTTCGGTGGATATGGTGGTGCCTTCAAAGGTGTAGGACAGATCCTTGCCCTTTTCGTATGCGCCGGGTACCTTGCCGCGGAACCAGTCTCTCGCCAGCATCACCATGCCGAAATCGAGGGTGGAGGATTCCTTGGTCTTGAAGTTGCCGAAGCTGAAGCCGTTGAAATCGGGATTGAATCCGGTATCGTAAAGCGTGTAGCTGTCGGGTGTGCCGTCATAGTCATCGTCCACGATGTCGTCGTCCATGGACGCGATCATGGTGGTATAGAGACCTTCCAGTATGTCGGCCTGATCCAGCGGGTAATACTGACCGCCTGTGCTTGCGGCTATCTTCTGGAGCAGATCGCGGTCTATCTCGCTGCCGAGGCTTATGGTGTTGATCGTGACGTTCTTTGCCTTAGCGTGGGATACGATATCCGCGAGAGTATAGCCTGCGGTATCGGTGGAGATGCCGTCCGTCAGCAGGATTATGACATTTCTTTCGCTGAGCGTGGATTCACCGAAGCTCTCCAGACCCAGCATCAGCGCTCTTTCAACGCTGGTGCCGTCAAATCCGGGTCCCAGCGTGCGAATGGACTGTATCGCATTCACAACGGTGGATTTGTCGGATTCAAAGCCGCAGAGCGTCTTGAATTCGTATGTGAACGAAGAGATCGCGAATTTTACGGAGCCGTCGATAGAAGTAACGAAATTCTGCGCGAAGGACAGTCTCTTGAAGTTTACGTCGTTCTCCTTCGAGGTGGACTGTATTGCCTTCGGGTACATGGAGCCGGAGTTGTCTATCAGCAGGTGAATGTTCATCTGTCCGCTCTGGTATGCCTCGGCGGCCTTGTGAATGGTCTTCTTCGAGCCCAGCACATAAACGCCGTTCTCGTTCATATCGCAGCAGACGGAATCATTGTCGCTGAATTCCACGCCGTTGATCTCGGTGTATTTCTTTGAGTAGGGGTCGAACTTGAAAACGCAGAGGTCGGCAGCCGTTATGCCCGCGATCTCGGCGGCTTTCGTGTCGAAATTGAAGCTCAGCCTGCCGGAATCGAAGTTCCCGTCGCAGTGTATCTCATAGGGAGCGGAGATAACACCGGCGTTTGCGGCTATGGAGTTCAGCGAGAGCTTATCGACGGTGGCGCTGTATATATTCCCGTGACCGGTGAGGGTGACTCTGCCGTCCGGGAATTGTATCTCGCGCAAGAAAGTTCTTTCGGAGTCCTTGGTCTTGCCGTCCGTGATGAGGGAGAGCGGATCCAGTGCCGCCAGCACCTCAGCGCCGTCCTTGATGCCGTCGCCGTCGGAGTCGGGGTTGGTGGGGTCTGTACCGGCTTCCTTTTCTCTGCTGTCCGTGAGGCCGTCGCTGTCGGTGTCGGCAGCAATGAGGCTGGTCTTCGCGGCAGCCTCGTCCGCATTCTTTACGCCGTCTCTGTCCTGATCGGCGTCGTCTTTCATTTCTTCGGCGGTATTGTATGTAGAGGGATAGAATTTGTTGAAGTTGTACCGGAGCGCGGCGGAGAGGTTGTCTTCATTGGCTTTGACCGCGAGATAACCGAGAATACCGATAGCCAGCACCGCTGCCGCGGCTATACCGATTATCACGGGTTTTGCCTTTGAGCCGTCCGTGGCTCGTGCCGAATACTTCTTGTTTGCCATTCGGTGGATTCATCCTTTCGGTGGGTATAGATTTACATTACATTATAACATATTTATAATGCATCGTCAATTATTATTTCGCTCAGAACTGAATTTTCGTCATTTCTTATAATCAGGTTCGGCGTTTTTTACATAGATGCGATTTCTCACAGACAGGCGGAAATCCCTGCCGGCAAAAAAACGGGGAGGCCGATACCTCCCCGTGTCTGTGAAGCCTTTTCAGCGGTGCGTTCCTGCGCATCACTGTGCCGGAGCCTTGTTCTTCTGCGCGGCTTTCTTTCTGCTGTGCCTTACCAGCGCGGAAA
>JAEEJW010000162.1 GCA_016282095.1 Ruminiclostridium sp.
GCTCATCAGCCTGTCTGTTATCTTACGGAGAAGCGGTGCAAAAGCCTCCGCAAGTTCTCTGTGCGGCAAGGTAAGGAGCAGTCCCTTAAGATCTGCGCATCTACGGCATTCACGCTCTGTCTGTTCCCAGTTGTCGTCGGGATATTTCTCACGATAAGCCCGGACATACTGCTGCCAGATAAGCGAGCAGGTCTTTTTATCCGATCCGAGGTACTTCACAGGATCGGATACTTCCGCAACTGTGACATAGTCGTAATATAATCCTGCCATTTCAAACAGACGGTGTCCGTAACCTGCGTTTGCCAGATCAATAAGGAGCATCCCGCCGTCACGGTACATTACATTTCCCGCGTGGCAGTCGCCGTGTACAAAGCCGTCACCGTCCGGCATATCTTCTATGATGCCGGTAAAGCAGCGGTATTCGCTTTCGCTGACGTATTCTCTTATACGTTCCGCCATTCCGAGATACTGAGACTTCATCGACACGAATTCAGTCTTCGGCACCTTAATATCGTTCAATCCCAGCACCATGTCCGCATACTTCCGTATATCCTGCGGGCATTGGTTTAAATGCTCGGCGAGCGTCACGGAATCGACAAGCTCGGTGACCGCCGCATAGCAGTTCCCCGATTTTGCGAGCTGAAACGGTATCACTACGGGCAGCCCCGCCTTAAGCGCAGAGCGGCAGGCTCTCTGTTCGTTCATCGCCGCTTCGGGGCCGATATGCTCAAAGAATACCTTGATTATCTTATCATCATCGAGCCTGTATATAGTTGCCGTGCCGCCTCTCCCGATTACCGGAAGCCCGTCGGTGCATATCTCCTTCAATTGATGAATCTTCATCGGATTTCCAGCGTCCAAGTATTCAGCCTCCCGTCACCCAGTTGCAGGAACCGAAGATATCCTGTAATGTCTTCCGGCTTTCAGCGGCAAGTTCCGTTCTGTAATATGAATGGAAATAGTAGAATATCTTATCCTTCTTCAACGTGAGGCATTCCGCGGACATCATTATGTCCTGCGCTTTGTAGGAATACCTGAAGCCGTCGGCAGTGATTCCTCCGAACTGCTGTGTCATGGTATCGTCAAGATGATATCCGCAGTTCTTCAGAAGTCTGCCGATATCCTTTTCGGCTTTCTCTGCCGCCTCTTCTGAGCTCAGCATCAAAGAAGCGAACGCGCTCTTCTTCCACGCTAAAGAAACTATGATATGCCGTTCCGGATCCGAAAAGCAGAAGCCTGTATCGCTGCCTCCGATACGATTCATTCTTTTTATTTCTTCTTCACTCATTCTGTGAAATCCGTCGGGAATGACCATACCAAGTTCACCGTTTAGTGTTATGTTTTCCATTTTGTTTTTCCTTTCATAAGTGCCTTTATAGTGTCAGCGCTTCTTTTCGTTCTTCTTAACGCATCTGTCCATTGTTTCACAGGCTTCCTCGTCCCAGACCACTCTCTCGGGGCCGAGAGTGCCGTACATGGTATTTTCAAACGAGTACGTCATTTTCGCCTCTTTAATCAGCCTTTCGTTATCGATGTCATCACCGAACGTACCGAGCCGGGCATATATATCCTGCGTTATCTCATAGTTATACTGCTCGCGGCCCTCACGGCTGGTATATATTATTTCCGCGAAATACCTTTTCGTATCCGGATCATAATATGCTGTCCAGTTATTGCCCTGTTTTTTCGTCTTCATATTCTCCTCCTGCGCGGAGCCCGCGCTCCCAATCCGTATGATGCTTTGCGTGAATTGACAGGTCATCTGCCACGCAGCCGTTATTCCCTGCAGGGCGGAACCGCGGATGCGCGGAGCCCGCGCTCCTTATCTCTCAGTTAATTTCTGCATCGGACAGATGTTAAAAAACCCTGATTCATATTATATCATAAATGGATTTATTTTGCAATATCTTATGTTATCATAGTAATTAATAGACTATTGATCATATACTTGTACCGATCATTTCACCTGACCATTTTTTGCTAAAAATATATGTAAAACTACAATTTTTTGTCCTTATGTCATAGATTTATTGACATCTTGTTGAGAAATATGATACAATTCAACAAGACACCGGAGCGGTGCCATATTACATTCGGTAGAACCGTAAAACTTGCCGGGCGGAATATTGATATTTCACTGATGAAAATATCTGACGTGCGGCACCTAATCAGGAGGGAAATTGTAATGAAAAAAAGAAGAATCCTATCAACACTCTTGACAGCAGCAATGATCGCTACAACTTTCGCTGGCTGCAGCAGCAATTCCGGCGGAACTACAACCAACGCCGGCAATTCCGGCAGTCCCGCTGACAATGGCGGCGCTTCCGGCGGCGTTCAGGAAATAACATGGATGTTCTGGGATGACCTCGATGCTACCGAGGATCTTATCTCGCTCGGCTATAAGGACACTATTGAGAGATTCAACAAGGATTATGAGGGCAAGTATCATGTAAAGCCCATCACCACCAACCTCGAAGAATACTACAACAAGCTCAACGCTCTTGTTGCGGCGAATGAAACTCCCGATGTATTTATCGTCAGCCCCGGCCCGCAGCTCACCGACTATGTTGCACCCGGCGTTGCTGCTCCCCTTGACGATTATCTGAACAAGGACGGCTGGAAGGCTTCGTTCACAAGTGACGCCGTATTCACACAGCAGACCTACGACGGAAAGATCTACGCTGTTCCGCTGAACACCGCGGCTGCCTGCTGCTTCTACAACACAGAGATGTTTGATAAGGCAGGTGCCAAGGTCCCCACAAACTGGGATGAAATGATCGCTGCCTGCGATAAGCTCCAGGCTGCCGGATATACTCCTATAACGATCTCCGCAGGTACTGCATGGTGCCTCTCGATGGTAGCCGGTTATCTCTGCGAGGCAGAGGGCGTTTCGCTCCCGAAGCTCGCTGACGGTTCCGCTTCGTGGGAGGACGGCAAGCTCGAAAAAGCCGCCAACAAGCTCGTTCAGCTCTCCAAGTACTTCCAGAGAACAGCAGCCGGCGACACAAACGATGTTGCAACCGCTAACTTCTACAATGAAGAAGCCGCTATCCTTATCCAGGGTTCCTGGGTAATCGGTCAGATCAACGGTGCCAACGCTGCTTTTGAATCCAAGTGCGGCGTATTCCAGTTCCCCGGCGTTGAAAGAGTAATAGCAAAGTCTGACTCGCTCTGCATGAGCTCCACTTCCAAGTGCCCCGATGGCGCTGCTGCTCTCATCAAGTACTTCACAGACGACACAGCTCAGAAGTACACAGCTGAAAAGGGCGGTAAGATCCCGGTAACAAAGGTTCAGTATGACGCTAACACAGCTCCTAAGCAGCTCGGTTATGTTATGGACGTATTCGGCGGCGCAAAGGGCACATTCGGCTTCTACAATGAATCTATGCCTACAACAGAGACAGGCGCTCACTTCGACGACACCATGGTCGCTGTATTCCTCGGTGATCTGACACCCGCAGATGCCGCAAAGGATATGGAAGAGTATTACAAAGCCAACTGCAGAAAGTAATCTCTGACTCATCAAAAAACAATATAGAGGCGTATTCTGCGCCCCTATATTGTTTTTGGCGGATTTTCCGAATCGCTTTTCTGAAAGGAGTTGGTCCGGAATGGACAAAATGCTTAGGAACAAGGTATCCATAATTATCTTCATGCTTCCCGCATTCATCTTGTTCACACTGGTGCTTTTCATACCGATCGTTCAGTCGGTCTACTATTCATTCTGCGATTATAAAGGCATGACAGATCCCGTTTTCATCGGATTTGACAACTACACGGCTCTGTTTTCCGATAAAACGTTCGGCATCGCTTTCAAGAACTCTATGTTCTTCCTTGTTTTCTCCTGTGTGTCACAGCTCATCGTAGGCCTTTTCTACGCTGTACTGCTGACAAACATAAAAGCAGGACGGAATCTGTTCAAGAACATAATCTACCTTCCCTGCGTGCTTTCTTCCGCAGCGCTCGGTCTGCTGTGGATGTTCATTTTCAGCCCGAAGCTCGGTATCAATCAGCTCCTTGAAGGCATGGGCATTGAGGAACCTCCGCTCTGGCTCATGGATACCAAAGGCTTTATCACACTTCCTATGTGGATAATCGCCTTTGTGGCTCTATGGCAGTATGTCGGTCAGTCCATGATGCTTTATATGGCTCAGATATCCGGAATAAACAAGTCGCTCTATGAGGCAAGCTATATTGACGGCTGCACAAAATTCCAGACATTCAGGCACATAACTCTCCCGCTGATAAGACCGATGGTGGCTACGGCGCTGTCGCTGAACGCGATAGGTTCTCTGAAATTCTTCGACCTTATCTTCAATATGACAGAGGGCGGACCTAACCATAAAACAGAAGTCCTCGCGACTCATCTCTATCAGCAGGGCTTCAAGTATTTCAAATACGGTTACGCAAGCGCGATAGGCGTTGTACTTCTCGTACTCTGCCTGATAGTAACACTTTTTATCAATAAGGTCGTCAAGACCGAACAGTACGAGATGTAAGGAGGTACAGTCAGATGAAATCTTCACTACCGGAAGCAGCTGTACGGATCCCTGTCTCCAGGAAAAAGATAACACCGATCCAAGTAATCATTTATGTATTCCTTGGACTGGTATGCGTAACATATATCCTTCCCCTGCTGTGGGTGCTTAATGTATCGTTCAAGACAAACAGAGAGATTTTTACCGCTCCGTTTGCTCTGCCGCAGGAATTTACATTTGACAACTTTGCCTTCGCGTGGACAGCCGGTCATCTCGGTATCGCGACACTTAATTCGTTTATCGTGTGCGTAGTCGCTCTGATACTGAGCACAGTCATCGGCTCAATGGCAGCGTTCGGCATAGCCCGTATGCGCTGGAAGGGTTCAAAGCTCGCCATGACTTATTTCCTCACCGGTATGATGATACCGATACACTGTGTACTTATACCCCTCTTCACAAGATTTGCAGGCTTCGGCCTTTCAAACACCCTTATAGGCCTTATCCTTCCTTATGTAACTTTCTCACTTCCGATAACGATATTCATTATGACAGGCTTCTTTACGGGTCTTCCGAATGAACTTATCGAATGTGCCTGCATGGAGGGCGCGAATATCTTCCAGATATTCTTCAAGATATGCCTCCCGCTCAGCAGAACAGGTCTTTTCGTGACCGGCCTGATGACTTTCATCGGAAACTGGAACGAGCTTCTTCTTGCAATGGTATTCATCTCCGATGATAATAAGAAGACCCTGCCGGTTTCACTGTCGAAGTTCGTCGGCCCCTATAACACGAACTATTCGCAGATGTTCGCGGCTATCATAATCGCGATCATTCCTACTATCATCGTTTACTGCGCATTCTCCAACAAGATCGTTGACGGTCTGACAGCGGGCGCTGTAAAGGGCTGATACCGGTATTTTCACAGACAATCTGCATAAGTCCGCAGACCGGATTCAATAATCCGGTCTGCGGCTTTTTGTTTTCTGTGGTTCTTTCATCGGAAGAAGCTCTGAAAAGTTTTTAAAAACTATTGACATATCCCCGATATTGGTGTATAATTATACACATTATTAAAAAATGTGAAAATTTAATATATAGCCTTTGCTTCACCCGGGCGCAATATACCGGGACACGGAATGTGGGTGCAAATCCCCGCGAGTCGGTCACTGTGAAGATCGTTCGTACCTTGCGGCACAAACGATATAAGTCAGATACGTGGAAGCAGGCTGTGTTTCTGCCGGAACCGGAAATCACGTTTGTTTGACGGGGCAGAACTGCGAAGCAGTTCCGCCTTTTTTAATGGCGTGTCTTTTTCGAAAGGCGCGCCTAATTTTATTTCAGGAGGAATTATTATGAAAACTGCTGTAATCTACTGGAGCGGCACAGGCAATACCGAAGCTATGGCAAAGGCCGTAGCAGAAGGTGCGGGTGTCGAAGCTACAAATGTCGCGGACTTCGCGGGGAACATTACGGACTATGAGGCACTGGCTTTCGGCTGCCCGGCAATGGGTGACGAACAGCTTGAAGAAGTTGAGTTCGAGCCGTTCTTCGCACGCGTAGAGAGCGGGCTTGCAGGCAGGCGCGTGCTTCTCTTCGGCTCCTATGACTGGGGCACAGGCGACTGGATGCACGCCTGGGAAGAACGGGTCAGAGCCGACGGCGGAGAGCTTATCGACGAGGGATATATAACCAATCTCGACGCCAACGAAACGGAACTCGGTGAACTCCGCGAACTCGGGAAGAAGCTGGCCAACGTATGACCGACGGAGTCTACAGCGTAGAGATAACTATGACCGGCGGCACCGGCAGGGCGCATATCACTTCGCCGCTTCAGCTGACTGTCACCGGCGGCAGCATGACCGCAAAAGTGGAGTGGAGCAGCTCAAACTATGACCTCATGATAGTTGACGGCAAGGAATTCCTGCCGGTGAACAGCGAAGGAAATTCTGTATTCGAGATACCCGTATATACGCTGGACGAGCCGCTTCCGGTACAGGCAGAGACCGTTGCTATGAGTGAGCCCCACCTAATAGATTATGTCATCACCTTCGACAAGTCTTCCCTGCCCTCGGATAACGCGGTGAATATCCCGCTCATCGCAGGCGGCATCGTCCTTGCGGCTGCCGTGATTGCCGTCGCTGTGACCGCTGCCGTGAAAACAAGGAAGAGGAAAGAATGATCAGAAATATAATCGCCGCCCTGCTTACAGCCGTACTGACCGCGAACCTCTGCGGCTGTACAGGGCAGGCTCCGGCGGTATCGGATACCCCTTATATCATGGAAGGATACAGCGAACCCCGGAAGGATGAAAACTTCTGTGCGGAATGTTTCACGATATATGAGTACGATAACGGCGACGCAATGATAACCACAAACGACGGCAAGGCATACCTGATAGCCGACAGCAGACCCGCAGGGCTTGCGGAAAACATTACGGTGATACCCCATTCCCCCGATCATATCTATATGGCGGGAAGCGCGGTAATGTGCTTCTACGACGCTATGGACAGGCTTTCGGATATACGGTTCTCGGCTATCGCGGAAAACGACTGGTATATCGAGAACGCCCGTGCGGCGATGCAGCGCGGCGACATAATTTATGCCGGAAAATACCGCGAGCCGGACTACGAACTTCTGCTGACACAGGGATGCAGGCTGTCAGTGCAGTCCACTATGTCAGAGCATGTTCCGAAAGTCTCCGAAAAGCTGAACGAACTCGGGATCCCCGTGTTCGTTGACCGTTCAAGCTACGAACCGCATCCGCTGGGACGCTGCGAATGGGTCAGGGTATATGCCCGGATAGCAGGCTGCCCGGAACTCGGCGAGAAACTGTTCAACGAACAGAAAAGACATTTCGATGAACTCGAAGAAGTTGAAGAGACAGGAAAAAGCGCCGTGTTCTTCTACATCACATCTTCCGGCAGGATAGTCACGCGCAAGGCAGGAGACTATATCACAAAGATGATAGAAATGGCGGGCGGAAAGAACGTGTTCGACTTTATAGGTGACGACAACGCCATGTCGGCTGTGACACTGGAACCGGAAAAGTTCTGTATGCACGCAAAGGACGCTGACATTCTTATCTACAACTGCAACATCTCCGGTGATATACACAGTATTGACGAGCTCATCGAAAAGAACGGCCTGCTGAAAGAATTCAGGGCCGTGAAGAACGGGAACGTCTGGTGCACCGGAAGGAGCGTTTATCAGGACATAATGAAGACCGGCGATATTCTCACCGATATGCATACGGTATTTGCGGATACGGGAGAGGAAACGACATATTTATATAAGATAAGCTGAAAATGAAAAAACGTATCATAGGCTCATTTCTGCTGCTTCTTGCGCTGACACTGATATTTATTGTGATCAGCATCACAGCCGGCAGCGCGGACATATCACCTGCGGAAGTCGTGAAGATACTTTCCGGCGGCAGCTCGGACGACACCTCGGAGCTTATACTGTTGAAAATACGGCTGCCCCGCACATTCGCGGCAGCGATACTCGGCGGCGCTCTGGCTCTTTCGGGATATATGCTCCAGACTTATTTCCATAACCCGATTGCCGGACCTTTCGTGCTGGGTATCTCGTCAGGCGCGCGTCTCACAGTCGCGATAGCGCTGATACTTGCGGC
The DNA here is from genome assembly GCA_016282095.1 of Ruminiclostridium sp. Taxonomy (GTDB): domain Bacteria; phylum Bacillota; class Clostridia; order Oscillospirales; family Ruminococcaceae; genus Ruminiclostridium_E. The sequence continues at coordinate 8,113 of JAEEJW010000162.1, forward strand.
GAGAGGTGCGATAGTGCTGAACTCGGCGCTTATGGCGGCTGCGGCATTTGTAGGCGCGCTCATCGCGATGTCGGCAGTACTGCTGATGTCGTCGAAGATACGCAGTATGTCGCTGCTTGTGGTGTGCGGCGTAATGATAGGGTACATCTGCACCGCAATTACCGACATTATCGTAAATTTCGCAGATGACTCGGACATCGTGAATCTGCGCGGCTGGTCGGTGGGAACCTTCTCCGGCTTCAAGTCGGAATCGCTGGCAGTATGCGCGGTCATCATATTTGCGGCTCTGACGGCTGTATTCTTCATGTCGAAACCCATAAGCGCCTATCAGCTCGGAGAAAGCTACGCAGTTGACATGGGCGTGAACATCCGGGCTGTACGAATCGCGATGATACTGCTTTCCAGTCTGCTGTCAGGCTGTGTGGCGGCGTTCGCGGGACCGGTGACTTTCGTGGGTATCGCGGTGCCGTTCCTCGTGAAGATGCTGTTCGGTACGGCAAAGCCGCTGGTGATGATACCCGCGTGTTTTCTCGGAGGCGGAGTTTTCTGCATCATCAGCGACATTATCGCGCGGACTGTCATATCTCCGTCCGAACTCGGCATCAGCACGGTCACATCGGTGCTTGGCGCACCGGTGGTGCTTATGATAATGTTAAGGAAGAACAAAGAGCGTGTTAGAGATTAAGCATTTATGCGCGGGCTACGGCAGGCGGACGATAGCGCATGACATATCATTCATGGTGCGCGGAGGCGAGATACTCACATTTATCGGACAGAACGGCTCCGGAAAATCAACGCTGCTGAAAACGCTTGCCGGACAGATACCGCCGCTGTCGGGTGAGATAGTGATAGACGGCAGGAACGAGTCGGACATGAGCCGGAATGAGATCGCAAGGTGCGTTTCCGCTATGCTCACAGACCGCCCGAAAACCGATATGATGACCTGCCGGGACGTGATAGAGACCGGAAGATACCCATATACCGGAACTTTCGGACTGCTGGGTCCAACGGACAAGGATGCGGTGTCGGAAGCTATGCGGCTCACAGATACGGCTGAGCTGGCGGACTGCTTCTTCACCGAGATAAGCGACGGTCAGAAGCAGAGAGTTATGCTTGCAAGAGCAGTCTGCCGGGAACCGAAGATACTGCTGCTCGACGAACCGACATCATTCCTCGACATACACTACAAACTGACATTCCTCGAAATGCTGGACAGACTGCGGCACGAACGAAATATCGCGGTAGTTATGTCGCTGCACGAAACGGAGCTTGCGGAGAAGATCTCGGATACCGTGCTGCTTCTGAAAAACGGCCGCTGTACGGGTATAGGAAAGCCTTCGGAGCTTATGGGCAGGGGTTCCCTCACCGAGCACTTCGATATTCCTGAAGAACTTTACATTAAATATCACGGATAAAACAGGAAGCTGTTTTACATAAACAAAAAAAACAAGACCAGGAGGTAAAAATGATGAAATTAGGAAAGATCGCTGCACTGGCTCTCAGCGCAACAATGTGCACGCTTGCGCTGGCCGGCTGCGGCGGGAACGCTCCCGCTGCGACAACAACAGCACCGGAGACAACAACGGAACAGACAACAACGGAGCAGACAACAACGGCTGCCCCCGAGACCACCACGACAGCCGCGGAGACCGAGCCTGCCGAGGACGATACATCGGCCGACAAGCCCGTTATCCTCATGGTGAGCTTCGGTACGAGCTACAACGACAGCCGCGACAAGACCATAGGCGGCATCGAGAACGCTGTACAGGCTGCAAACCCGGATTATGATGTACGCCGCGCGTTCACCAGCCAGATAATTATTGACAAGCTCAAAGACCGTGACAATCTTGTTATCGACAACGTTGAGGAAGCCTTCGCACGTCTCGAAGCTGACGGTGTAAAGGATCTGACAGTTCAGCCGACACACGTTATGAACGGCTTTGAGTACGACGATCTCATGGAAGTCGTAAAGGCAAACGCGGACAAGTTCGACAGCGTGAAAGTAGGCGCTCCCCTGCTCACAAGCGACGATGATTACGCGAACGTCATCGAAGCCATAACTGTAGCTACTTCCGAATACGATGACGGAAACACAGCTATCGTATTCATGGGACACGGCACGGAGCACGCTTCCAATGCTACCTACGCGAAACTTCAGAGCAAGCTGACCGACGCCGGCAAAGCGAACTACTTCATCGGCACCGTTGAAGCGACACCCTCCCTCGATGATGTTGTCGCTGCTGTCAAGGCCGGCGGTTACAAGCGCGTAGTTCTCGAACCGCTCATGGTAGTTGCGGGTGATCACGCAAACAACGATATGGCAGGCGATGAGGAAGATTCATGGAAGACCGTCCTTACAAACGAGGGCTTTGAAGTCGTAACGCTTATACGCGGTCTCGGCGAGCTTGAAGATGTTCAGAAGGTCTATGTTGACCATGTGAAGAATGCAAAGCCTCTCAGCGGAGATCGGCCCGTTATCCTCATGGTGAGCTTCGGTACGAGCTACAACGACAGCCGTGACAAGACCATAGGCGGCATCGAGAACGCTGTACAGGCTGCAAACCCGGATTATGATGTACGCCGCGCGTTCACCAGCCAGATAATCATCGACAAGCTCAAAGAACGTGACAATCTTGTTATCGACAACGTTGAGGAAGCCTTCGCACGTCTCGAAGCTGACGGTGTAAAGGATCTGACAGTTCAGCCGACACACGTTATGAACGGCTTTGAGTACGACGACCTCATGGAAGTCGTAAAGGCAAACGCGGACAAGTTCGACAGCGTCAAGGTGGGCGCTCCGCTCCTCACGATCGATGACGACTACAATAAGGTCATCGAGGCTATAACAGCAGCTACAGCCGAGTACGACGACGGCGAGACCGCTATCGTATTCATGGGTCACGGCACCGAACACCCCGCCAACGCGACTTATGCGAAGCTCCAGCAGATGCTCACCGACGCGGGCAAGAAGAATTACTGCATCGGCACAGTCGAGGCTGAACCGTCCATTGAAGATGTAGTTGCGTTCGCAAAGAACGGCGGCTACAAGCGCGTTGTCCTCGAACCGCTCATGGTAGTTGCGGGCGACCACGCCAACAACGATATGGCGGGCGACGAGGAAGACTCGTGGAAGACTATCCTCGCGAACGAGGGCTTTGAGGTCGTTCCCGTACTCCGCGGTCTCGGCGAGATCGAGGGCGTAAGGAACGTGTACATCGACCACGTTAAGAACGCGGCAGCGCTTTCCGAAGTAATTGAGATCATCTCGGGAAAAGCACTGCCCGCCGACGGTGAATACAGCATTTCCGCAGAGACCGACGGCTCTATGTTCAAAATAGTTGACTGCAAGCTCACAGTTGCGGACGGCAGCATGACCGCAGTGATAACTCTCAGCGGTTCGGGCTTCAGCAATCTCTATATGGGAACAGCAGCTGACGCGGAAAAAGCCGCGGCTGAGGAACTTATAGCTTTCACCGAAAACAGCGAGGGTCAGCACGTATTCACAGTCCCGGTAGAAGCCCTCGACAAGCCGATCAAGTGCGCTGCACAGAGCGCAAAGAAGTCAACATGGTATGATCACGAGATCACATTCAGATCTGACAATATTGCATAAAATATGATAAATGAATTTGTTTACCGCAGCGGAAAAATGCTCCGCTGCGGTTATACCACGGGTTCATGCGCAGCCGCAGCCGCAAGGGCTGCGGCAATCTGCGTATTATCGGGAAAAAAGATAAGTACAGTTACACTTCCCACACCAAAGTGCATAACGCTTACTCTCGACGTTCACGAGCCCGAGATCACAGACAGTTACGCAAAATGCGCAATAAAGAAAGACAGCGGCGACGACCCGGATATAACAAACGGGATACTCGTTTACGCAGAAGTCACAAAGACTGAAAGCGGCATCACAATAACCGGCGGCGAAGGCATAGGAAAGGTCACGAAAGCGGGACTCGACCAGCCTGTCGGTGAGTGGGCTATAAATTCCGTTCCGCGTAAAATGATAACGGAAGCGGTCTCGGCGGCTGCAAAGGAATACGGATATACAGGCGGGTTCAATATCGGGATAAGCATTCCCGGAGGAGCGGAACTCGCGAAGAAAACTTACAATCCGCGTCTCGGTATAGAGGGCGGCATCTCCGTCATCGGCACAAGCGGCATAATCGAGCCTATGAGCAACGCCGCGCTGGTGGATACGATACGCACGGAGCTGAATATGAAAAAAGCCGCGGGACACGAAAACGTGTTCTTCACCCTCGGCAATTACGGTGAAAATTTTATCGCGCGGGCTATGCCGTTCGATGTCGAAGAAAGCGTCAAGTGCAGCAACTTTATCGGAGACGCTGTCGATATCGCGCTTGAGCTCGGTTTCCGCGGGATATTGATAATAGGACATATCGGAAAACTCGTCAAGCTGGGTGCCGGGATAAAGAACACACATTCCTCGCAGGCTGACGGAAGAATGGATGTGCTGGTGACCTGCGGTGTTCTCGCGGGTGCGGAGCAGCAGGTGCTGCGGCAGCTCCCGGACTGCGCTACCGTTGACGCGGCCCTCGGTATACTCGGAGAAGCCGGATATATGCGGCAGACGCTTGATGTCCTTGCCTTACGCGCGGGATATTACCTTGAAGCAAAAGTCAGGGGTGAGGCAAAGATCGCGGCGGTGATGTTCTCCGACAAGCACGATATTCTTGTAAAGACCGCGGATGCGGACGATATGATAAACACGATAAGGAACGAATACAATGGTTGATTTTGTAGGCGCGGGCTGCGGAGCGGCAGACCTCATTACAGTCCGCGGGATGAAACTGCTACAGGATGCAGACGTGATAATATATGCGGGTTCACTGGTGAATCCGGAGCTCCTGCAATACGCGAAGGAGGGCTGCGAGATACATAACAGCGCAGAAATGCCGCTTGAGGAGATCATAGACACGATAAAAAGCGCAGAACTCGCCGGGAAACATACGGTGCGGCTCCAGACCGGAGATCTGTCGCTCTACGGAGCACTCCGGGAACAGGCGGACAGGCTCGGCGAACTCGGTATAGAGTACCGGGTCACACCGGGCGTAAGCTCCATGTTCGGAGCCGCTGCCTCGCTGAAAGCCGAATATACCCTGCCTGCCGTCTCGCAGACCGTCATCATCACACGGATGCCGGGACGCACGGAAGTACCGGTCTCCGAAAGCATTGAACGCCTCTCGGCGCACGGAGCGACCATGGTGATATTCCTGAGCGCCGGAATGACTGCGGAATTGTCCGAAAAGCTGATGAAAGGCGGTTACACGCCAGATACTCCTGCTGCTATAGTTTATAAGGCTACATGGCCGGAAGAAAGAATACTTCGCTGCACGGTGGGAACTCTCCACGAAACGACCAATATCTGCGGCATAAAAAAGACAGCTCTTATGATCGTCGGACGTGTCCTTGGCAGCGACTACGAACTGTCAAAGCTGTACGACAGAACGTTTGAGACGGCATTCAGAAAGGCGGAGAAATGAGCACTGCAATAATTTCATTCACCGGGAACGGCCGGGAACTTTCCGCACGCATAGCGGCTGAAATGTCAGATGTTACGCGCTTCTGCTTCCACAGACATACCGACGATGACGCGGTGTTGTTTACGGAATTGTCTGTACTCATGAACGACATATCCGGAAAATATGAAGCTCTTATATTTATCGGTTCGGTGGGGATCGCAGTACGCGCCATGGCTCCGCATATCATTTCCAAGACTGCCGACCCTGCTGTAGTTTCGGTCGATGACAGCGGAAAATTCGCGGTCTCGGTGCTGTCGGGGCACCTCGGCGGTGCGAATGAACTGGCCCGAAAAGTCGCGGAGATCCTCGGCGCAGAGCCGGTGATAACCACCGCCACGGATTCTCACGGACTTGTCTCTCCCGATATGTTTGCCAAAAACAACGGACTTGTGATATGTGATATGGACGCGGCGAAAGCTGTTGCTGCAGCGCTGGTGAACGGAAGCCGCGCGGGGTTCCGCTGCGCTTACCCACATTCACTGATACCGTTTGAACTTACCGGCGGTGCGGACTGCAAAGTAGGGATATGCGTTTCTGAAGACCCGGAAGATAAGCCGTTTGAGACTACGCTGAACCTGCTCCCGAAGAACCTGACAGTCGGAATAGGGTGCAGGAAAGGCACTTCAGCAAATGAGATAACCGCGCACGTTATGAATGTTTTTGCGGAGAACTGTCTCGATATCCGCAGACTCGCTGGAGCCGCGACTATTGACATAAAGGGTGAGGAGCCGGGGCTGCTGAAGTTCTGTGAGCGTTTCGGACTGCCGCTGAAGACTTTCACGACTGAAGAACTGATGAAAGCCCCGGGAGAGTTCTCACATTCGGATTTTGTGGAGCGTACCACAGGCAGCGACAACGTCTGCGAACGCGCGGCAGTCTGCGCGGGCGGCACCCTGAAAGTGCGTAAGACAGCCGGGAACGGCGTTACTGCGGCAGTTGCGGAACTGCCGGTATATATCGGGTTTGAAAGGAACGACACATAATGCTTTATATAGTCGGCATCGGAAGCGGCTCACCGGACGGAATGACGGCCGAGGCTTTCAACGCTGTAAAGGCTTGCCCTCTTATCGTCGGATACACGGTCTACTGTGATCTGCTGCGTCCGTTATTTCCGGAAAAGAGTTTCCGGACAACGGGAATGAGACAGGAAAAGGAGCGCGTCATCTTTGCGCTGGAACAGGCGGCCTGCGGACTCGATACGGCACTGATATGCAGCGGCGACGCGGGCGTCTACGGAATGGCGGCGCTTGCATACGAACTTGCGGAGAACTATCCCGGCGCGCAGATAAAAGTCATCGCGGGAGTCACAGCCGCACTGTCCGGCGCGGCACTTCTCGGCTCTCCGCTGACCAACGATCTCGCGGTCATCAGCCTGTCCGATCTTCTGACTCCGTGGGATATCATAGAGAAGCGTCTTGAGTGTGCGGCAGCGGCCGATCTTGTTACAGTGCTGTACAATCCCATGTCTCACAAGCGTACAGATAACCTGCGGAAGGCCTGTGAGAAATTCCTGAAATACCGTTCTGCCGATACTCCCTGCGGACTTGCATCGAACATAGGCCGCGAGGGCGAAAGCAGCAGGATACTGCCGCTCGGGGAGCTCAAAGACACTGTAGTTGATATGTTCACCACCGTGTTCATAGGTAATTCCGTTACCCTTGTCATAGGCGGAAAACTTGTGACTCCGAGAGGATACAGACTGTGAAAATACTGATATTCGGCGGAACCACCGAGGGACGCGAGCTCTCCGGATGGTGCGCCGCTAACGGCATTCATGCGGATGTTTCGGTGACTACCGACTACGGGGCCAGACTGCTCGGACGGAGCGAACTGCTGAACGTGTTCACGGGAAAGCTTGACTGCGAGGAAATGAAGACCCTGATTAGCGCAGGAAACTACGCCGCTGTTATCGATGCGACACACCCCTACGCGACCGAGGCAACAGCGAATATACGCAAAGCCTGCGAAGAAACGAGTATATCATACTGCCGTCTGCTCCGCGGTAAAAGCGAGCTTTCCGGGATATGTGTCGATGATCTTGCCGGACTTGTCGGAATGCTGAACGCCACGGACAAGACCGTCCTGAGCACCCTCGGAAGCAAGGAACTCCCGGCGCTTGCGGAAGTCCGTGATAAAAGCAGGATCTGGCTGCGTGTGCTGCCCGCGGAAGGCATAGAAGACATCTGTGCTTCTTTCGGCTTCGACAGGACGCATATCATTACAGGAAAAGGGCCGTTCACTGTCGCCGAGAACATAGCCCACATAAAACAGAGCAGAGCCCAGATACTTGTCACAAAGGAAAGCGGCGCGGCAGGAGGCTATCCCGAAAAGACAGAAGCCGCACGCATCTGCGGGATCGGGACGATTACGATCAGACGACCTGACGAGGACGGTTTTTCATTTGACGAGCTTACGAAATTACTTACGGAGAAACTATGAAGATCTACATTGTCGGCATCGGCATGGACGGCGGTAAAACGCTGACAGCCGAAGCAAAAAAAGCGATAGAGAACGCAGACGTACTGATCGGTGCAAAGCGAATGACCGAGCCGTTCGCAGCTCCGGACAAACAGATATTCGAGAGCTGGAAAACTGACGAGATATGTGAATTTCTCGGAAGCTGCAAATGTGAAACGGCGGCTCTCCTGATGTCCGGAGACTGCGGTTTTTACAGCGGCGCCGAACTGCTGAAGAAAAGGCTTCCGGACTGTGATACAGAAATTATCGCAGGCATTTCGACTCCAGTTTATATGTGTTCGAAACTTGGGCTTACGTGGCAGGATATGCGGTTCGTCAGTCTCCACGGAACGGATTCCAACATCGTGCGGAATGTGCGCAGATACGCGAAGTGTTTCTTTCTGCTCGGAGGGAGTGTCCGATCCGCCGATTTATGCCGGAGGCTGTGCGAATACGGTACAGGCGATGTAACGGTGCATATCGGAGCGCGTCTCGCCTACCCGGATGAGTGCATTATAAGCGGTACCGCGGAGGAGCTTGCCGGCACAGGATGTGACGGTCTGTGCGCGGTAATAACCGTTAACAAAGCCCCTGAACAGTGTGTTCTTTCCGGCATTCCGGACAGCGGATTTGAACGCGGAAATGTCCCGATGACAAAATCGGAGATCCGCGCTGTGATCGCGTCAAAGCTCGGTGTAGGCTGTAATGATACGGTATGGGATATAGGCTGCGGGACCGGCTCTGTAAGTGTGGAATGTGCTCTCGCGGCAAATGACGGAACTGTGTTTGCCGTTGACAGAAACGAAGAAGCGTCCGCTCTGACAGCAAGGAACGCACACATATTCGGCTGCGATAATATCCGCGTAATATCCGGTGAAATACCCGCTGCGCTGACCGGACTCCCCTGTCCCGACAAAGTATTTATCGGCGGCGCAGGCGGAAATATCGCGGCTGTCATTGATGCGGCCTGCGCAGAAAGAAACTCTCCGGGGATAGTGGTGACCGCAGTGACACTCGAAACGCTGAACGAAGCAGTTCGTGTATTTGAAGAACGCGGGATCACTGCGGACGTGACTCAGATATCGGCAGTACGCACCCGCGCAGTCGGAAGGCACACTATGTTTGATGCGCAGAATCCCGTGTTTATCATCGGAGGTACCGCGAAATGAGACGGATACTTATTGCGGGAACGCACAGCGGCTGCGGAAAAACTACCGTTACCTGCGCAATTCTCGCGGCGCTGAAAAAACGAGGGCTTCGGGTATCCGCGTTCAAGTGCGGTCCCGATTACATCGACCCGATGTTTCACCGTGAGGTGATCGGTGTACCCTCGTACAATCTCGACAGCTTTTTCTGTGACGATGATACTCTCAGAGTCCTGCTTCATGAGCACGGCGCGGACAGCGATATCTCGGTAATAGAGGGCGTCATGGGTTTCTACGACGGTGCAGACGGCAGAGGCTCGGCCTTTTCTCTTTCGCAGATAACCGACACGCCCGTCATAATCGTGATCGACTGCAAGGGAATGAGCGAATCTGTCGGCGCTGTTATGCGCGGATTTCTTGAATACAAGCGGACGAACAACATCGTCGGATTCATTTTCGACCGGCTCCCCGAGCGGCTTACGGGGCTTGCGGAAAAACTGTGCGCAGAGCTCGGGACACGGTATCTCGGGTACTTCCCGAAAACCGAGTTCAGTATAGAGAGCAGGCATCTCGGGCTTGTGACTGCAAGCGAGATCTCGGATATAAAACAAAAGCTCGGAATGCTCGGAGAGACTGCGGAAAAATGTATCATGACCGATACGATCATTGAAATATCAGAGCGCGCTTATCCGTCTTACAAAGCTCCGGCACTCCCCGTTACAGTCGGTGAAAAGCCTGTCATTGCCGCAGCGAGGGACAAGGCATTCTGCTTCATATATGAAGATAATATCGGACTGCTGGAGAAGCTGGGCTGCGAGATACGTTACTTTTCTCCGCTTACCGACAAGAATATACCCGGAAACGCGTCAGGTCTGATACTCTGCGGAGGTTATCCGGAGCTGTATGCAGAGAAGCTTTCCGCAAATACGGAAATGCTCGCGGACATACGGGAAAAGATCACTGCGGGGCTGCCTGCGATCGCAGAATGCGGCGGTTTCATGTACCTGCACGATACTTTCGAGAATATGGAAGGCAGCATATATACAGGTGCAGGAGTGATACACGGAAAAGCATTCCGGACTACTAAATTACAGCGCTTCGGGTATGTCACACTGACGGCAAAGAGAGACAATCTGCTCTGCGGCGCGGGACAAAAATTCCGTGCGCATGAGTTCCACTACTTTGACAGCACGAGCTGCGGAACAGACTTTTTCGCAGAGAAAACAGACGGCAGAACATGGGACTGTATCCACGCAGACATGAATCTGTATGCAGGATTTCCGCATTTGTACTTTTATGCAGATACACGGATCGCGGAGCGGTTTGTGACTGCATGCCGGAAATATATGGAGAATAATCATAGTGATAAGAATTGAACCTTACCCGCTCGATGAAGAAGCGGGACAGCGTGCCGGAGAACGCTGGGACAGCATAGCGAAGCCTCTCGGAAGCCTCGGTCTCTTCGAAGAGACAGTTGTGAAGATATCAAGAATACAGCATACCGAAAATGTCAGGGCTGACAAGCGGCGCGTTATTGTAATGTGCGCTGACAACGGCGTCGTATGCGAGGGCATATCACAGTCCGACAGCAGCGTGACAGCACTCTGCGCGGACGAGATAGCCGCAGGACGCTCGAATGTCAATGTCATCGCCGATACCGTGAACGCCGATGTGAAAGCAGTGGATATCGGAGTTGCGGTGCCCACGGCTGCTATCGACAGAAAGACAGCTTGCGGAACGAAAAACATCGCAGCCGGTCCCGCGATGACCCGTGATGAAGCCGAACGTGCGATACAGACAGGTATCGGGCTCGTCCGCGAAGCGAAAGCGGAAAACATCGACATCATCGTAACGGGAGAAATGGGAATAGGCAACACCACGACTTCCGCAGCGGCAGCCTCGGTGCTGCTCGGACTGCCGCCTCGCGAAGTCACAGGCCGCGGCGCGGGGCTTGACGATGCACGTCTCGCCAACAAGATCGGAGTTATTGAGCGCGCTGTCGCTGTCAACAGACCCGATAAGAACGACGCTCTCGATGTTCTTGCAAAGCTGGGCGGCTTCGATATAGCCGGAATGACGGGACTTTTTCTCGGAGGTGCGGAGTGCGGCATCCCGATTATCATAGACGGCGCCATCTCCGCGGTGGCGGCACTTATCGCCGAACGGCTCCTTCCCGGATGCAGGCACTATATGCTCGCAAGCCATGTTTCCGCGGAGCCCGTGGGAAAGCTGCTTCTTGATTCACTGGGACTAAGGCCTCCGATAACCGCGGAAATGCGGCTCGGCGAAGGCACGGGTGGCCTGATGCTGCTGCCGCTTCTGGACTGCGCTCTCGCAGTCTACAATAAAGCACACAGGTTCGACGAAATAGCTCTGGAAAGGTACAGACCGCTGTGACTACACTTATAACAGGCGGCGCGAAATGCGGAAAATCAAGGCTTGCGGAAAGGCTGCTCGATAAATGCGCAGGTAGGAAATTCTATATTGCTACCATGCAGCCTTACGGCGAAGAAGCTCACGCGGCTATTGAACGTCACCGGAAAATACGCGCCGGAAAAGGTTTTGAAACAATAGAAAAATATACCGGGCTTGACGAGACCGGGCTGCCGGAAAACTGCAATGTCCTGCTGGAATGCATGGCCAACCTCTGTGCCAACGAAATGTTCCGGAATGAGGATATATGCGATCCGACAGAGCGGATAATGCGGGGTATAAAGCATCTGCAAAGCCGCGCCGCAATGCTGGTCATAGTCACCAACAACGTCGGTTCCGACGGCATTTCTTACAGCCCGGAAACAAACAAATACATTGAAGTGATGGGACGGCTCAACGCACTCACAGCCGAGATTTCCGACAATGTCATCGAGTGTGTTTACGGCGTTCCGGTAATACTGAAAGGCGGATCATGTTTCTGAGATCATTTGCAAGCGCGTTTCTTATGTACTCGCGGATACCTATGCCGAGGGTTGAATGGAAGGAAGAGAACAGACGCTACGCACTGTGCTTCTTTCCGCTCATCGGAGCGGTCACGGGCGGGCTTCTGCTGCTCTGGCAGTTTTTCTGCGGGCTGCTTGATATCGGATTCTTCGTTAACGGCGCGGTATCGGTCCTGATACCGGTGCTTGTCACCGGCGGCATACACATCGACGGTTTCTGCGACACGACAGATGCACTCGCTTCCTGTGCAGACAGACAGAAAAAGCTGGCGATCATGTCCGACCCGCACGTCGGATCATTTGCGGTTATCGGTCTTTGCTGTATGTTTTTATTGCAGTTCGCATTATTCTGTGAAATTCACGGTCATATCGTTATCGCCGCAGGCTATGTGCTTTCGAGAGCATTGAGCGGTCTGGCGGCTGTTACGCTGAAATCAGCCAAAAAAGAAGGGGCCTTGCAGAACTTCGTAAAGCCGGCACACAGGAAAATAACGATCACTGTACTTGTTGCGGCAGCCGTTCTGAGCGCAGCGGGTATGTGTATCATCAGCCTTTACGCGGGTATCGCGGTATGTGCTGCGTGTGCTTTGATTTCCGTCATTTACAGAGCTTCCGCGTACAGGAATTTCGGAGGCATAACGGGCGATACCGAAGGCTGGTACCTCCAGATCACAGAAACTGCGGTACTCACAGCGGTATTCGCGGCTGAAAAGGCGGTGATGCTGTTATGATAATGATAACGGGCGGTGCATTTCAGGGCAAACATGATTTTGTGAAGCGGCGCTTCGGTTTTGCGGACACCGACATTGCCGACGGCGGGAGCTGCGAATTGCAGGAGCTTTCGGGCGCAAGGTGCATCGCGCATTACGAGCTTGCTGTAAAGCGTATGCCCGCAGAAAACATTGACCCTCTGGAATTTACGGGAAAGCTGAACTGCAGCGTTATAATAATGAACGAGATCGGCTGTGGGATAATCCCGCTCGACAGAGGCGAACGCGAATGGCGTGAAATGACCGGGCGTGCCGGGTGTATTCTTGCCGACAAAGCTGAAAAAGTATATCGGA
>JAEEJW010000163.1 GCA_016282095.1 Ruminiclostridium sp.
CTGTTTAGGACAGTATTGAATACCAGACAGATTCTACTGGTCGGACGAACAGCGAAGAGCGATGGATCACCGCGGCAAGGCCTGCATAGTCGCGGCTGCCGCCGGAAGCGGAAAGACCGCGGTGCTGGTGGAGCGCATAACCCGGCTGCTCATGGGCATCAGCGGGAATGAAGACGGCAGCGTCGCCAGGACGGAACCGGTAAAAGCCGACGAAATGGTGATAACGACTTTCACGAACGCCGCAGCCGCCGAAATAAAGGCAAGGATAGAAGCCTCGCTGGAAAAGCTGGCGGAAGACCCGGCAGCAACGGACGCCGACAGGGCGCTCATAGCGGATCAGCAGCTCCGGCTGCGGGACGCGCACATCAGTACCACACACGCGCTGTGCGCGGAGCTTCTGCGCCGGTACAGCAATACCGCCGGACTGCGCCCGGATTTCAAGGTGCTGGACGCTTCGCAGACCGACCTGTTCAGGGCGCAGGCTATGAAAGCCGTCATGGAGAAGTTCTGTGAAGCCCCGGAGGACGCGGAGAAGCGCGAGCTGCTCTACGGCTGGTATGCCGGCGAGAACGACGACAGCATCGAGGCTATGATAGATTACCTGTACCGGTTCTCCCGGAAGACTCCGGACCCGGAGGCCTTCTTCGGCAGGTGGCTGGGCTGGTATAAGAATCCGGCAAGCTACAACGGCAGGATACGGAAGCTCTACAACGAGCGGGTGCGGAAAGAGCTGGCAGATGTGCTGGATAATATCCGCGCCGGAATAAAAGCCCTCGTTCCGCTGACGAAACAGGCTCCCGCCGCGCCCGCAAAGGGTAAGGCTCTTGCCGCGAACCCCATGGAACCCGTGGGCGAAGTCTGGGAAAGGCTGCTGGCGGATTATGACGCGGCTGTGTACGGAGCGCCGGATTTCCGGGAAAAGCTGAAAGCCGCCAATGCGGCTTTTGCGGCCGCCGCAAAGACCCCGGACGCCTCGGGAAAGAAGAAGATCATCGACCTGAATACGACTTCAAAGCAGGTACCCGCAGATGAGATGAAAGCCCTCATCTCACAGCTGAAAGCCGACTGCAAGGCGCTCGCGAAGAGCACCGCGGAGCTGCGGCCTTTCGACGAGGATATGAAGGCCTGCGCACCTGTGCTGGAAGCCCTGCTGGAGCTTGAAAAGCGCTTCGCGGACGACTATTCGGCACGGAAGGCGGAGCTGGGAGGGCTTGACTTCGACGATCTGGAGCATACGATGCTCGATATCCTGCGGGAAAAGCCCGGCCCCGATGCCGACCCGGACGCGGAAAGCGTTCAGAGCGCTGTCGCGAAAGAGATCGCGGATACCATAAAGGTCATAATAGTCGATGAGTTCCAGGACAGCAACGAGGTGCAGTACGAGCTGTACCGCCTTATATCCCGGAACAAGGAGAACCTGTTCTTTGTGGGAGACCTGAAGCAGTCCATATACCGTTTCCGCGGCGCAGACCCGCTGGTTTTCCGCAGGCTGTCCGAGGACGACCCGGACTTTGAGGCAATACCGCTGAACAGGAACTTCCGCAGCCGCGAGGCTGTCATAAACACCGCGAATACGATATTCGGAGCCTGCATGACCAAGGAGCTCGGCGACGTGGACTACAACGACGGCTGCAAGCTGGTCTTCGGCGCGAGCTATACTCCCGATACCCCGGAAAACAGGACCGAATTCATCGAGATATACGGTCAGAACGACACCGAAGCCCGTCAGGCCGAAGCGAGATACGTTGCGGACCGTATAAAGAAGATGACGGCGGAAGGCTTCAAGGTGTCCGACGGAGAGGGCGGACTGCGCCCCTGCCGCTACGGGGATTTTGCGATCATAATGCGCAGCTATACCAACTACGCACGCATATACACCAACGCGCTGGACGAAGCCGGCATACCCGGCGAAGCCAAGGACGACGAGGAATACACGGACCTTGAGGAGGTGCGGTATCTTCTCGCTCTGCTGAGAGTCATCGACGACCCCTACCGCGACGAGGACCTTGCCGCCGTCCTGATGCGCGAACCATACAGGCTGAGCGCGGACGAACTTGCGGAAATAAAGCTCACCGACCGTTACAGCCTGCTGGACGGGCTGAAAGTCAGGGCGAAGCTCGGCGGCACTTACGCCGCGATCCTCGGGAAGCTCCGCGAAACGTACCGTGACAGGCCTCTGCCCGACGGAAGCGAACTTGCCGGAATCCTGTCACGGCCTCCATACAGCCTCGGCAGCGAAGATCTGAACGAGCTGGCACTCTACGGCAGGGGCAAGCACAAGTACCTCTGGACGGGACTGAAAGCTTACGCCGAAAAAAACGAAAAGGCGGCGGCTGTACTGCGCGAGATCGAGGACTACCGCGCCTTTGCGGCGGAGAACTCCCCTGCCCGGCTTATCCGGAGGATCTGCGACGAAAGCATGATACTCCCGTCTTTCGAGGCGGAAAAGAGCGGCCGCAAGAAACTCGCTAACCTGCGGCTCATGCCGCACTATGCCGAGGATTTCCCCGGCGGCGAGAGCGCGAGCCTTTACGATTTCCTGCGGTATCTCGAGACCCTGCGCCGCCGCAGGATAAAGCTCGTCAGGGCAGAAGGCGACAGCCGCGCCGCCGACGCTGTGCGGATAATGACCGTTCACGGCTCAAAAGGCCTCGAATTTCCGATATGCTTCATGGTGAACCTGCCGTCCCAGCCGGGAGTAAGGCGCGACAACCCGAACATTATCTGCGACACGGCCTACGGTATCGGAATGACGGTGAGAGACGGAGATCACCTGCTGAAAATCGAAAACTTCCTGGACAGAACGATTTCCGAGGAATACAGGCGGCTTGAGCTCAGCGAGTCCATGAGACTCCTGTATGTGGCGGTGACCCGCGCAAGGGAAAAGCTGATAATCACAGTGCCGAACCCGCCGAAAAACATAAATGACAGCCACTGGGGCTGGATAAGAACAAGCTGCGAAAACGCCGGAGACGACGCGCCCATAACCTTCACGGCATACAATGCGGAGGATATAGAAGCGGAGATCTCCGCAGATGACAATGCCGCCGCGGCTGACGACACAGCCCCGGCGGCGGACACGATAGATATTGACCCGGATTACGCGTACCGGGATTCGGCGCGGCTCCCGGCAAAGTTCACCGCCACGCAGATAGGCGTGAAGAACGTTAAGGCCAACGACCGCCCCGACGATACGGCATTCCGTGTGCTGCGCGTTCCCTCGTTCCTTAAAGCCGGCGAAAGCTCAAAGCTCACCGGAAAGAAGCGCGGCGACGCTTACCACAAGGCAATGGAGCTGCTGGACTTCACGACTCCGCCCGACAGGGCAGCCGAAGCCCTCGGCCGCCTGTACGCCAACGGCGCTCTCACACAGGCCGAGCGCGAATCGATCAATGACGAGGACATCGTTTATTTCCTTGAAAGCGGTCTGTGCAGGCGCATGAATGCCTGCGGCGCGGACAACATCTACAAGGAGCATCCGCTGTTCTACGAGCCCGACGACGAGGAACTGCGGCTGATCTGCGCGCAGTACGGCATCGAAGCGTGGAACGACAGCGAAAAACCGTTCATTCAGGGCATCACAGACCTGTTCTTCGTGGAGAACGGCGAAATAGTGCTGGTGGACTATAAGACAAACGTAAACACCACGCCGGAGGCTCTTGCCGAGGAATACCGCGGCCAGCTGGCGATATACGCCCATGCCCTCACGGAATCAATGGGAATGCGGGTAAAAGAGAAGATACTCTACTCCTTCTGGCTCGAAAGCGAGGGCCGCAAAAACGGCGGATCCGGCAGAGGAACGATCGTCATTCAATGATGACCACCGCGTTCTCCTCGTCCTCACCGGCGCGCTCCAGCGGAGCGAACTTCGTGATGCCGACGGAGAGCTTACCCTCATCGGAGGTCATCGATACGGGAGTGTTGTCCTCACCGAAGACCACGGTGCAGCCGCCGGGGCCCGTGTTCCCGGAGACCGCGGAGGTGCTGTACCCGCTGCTGACGACGGAACCGCTGCCGGCAGCAGCCTCATAGGCATCGACTATCGCCCGCGCCATGCTGACGGTGTCGCTGCCGATATCCGCGGCGCTCTCCATATCGTACATTTTCAGCTTCGTTTCGCCGTCCCTGACCGTAATGACCAGTCCCTCCACCGGGTACGGCGACGTTATGCAGAATTCCCATATCCCGCGTTCAAGGCGGCGTATCTGCGCGGTGCAGTTCCTGCCCTCATAGCTGATATCGGCCTCGGCGCTGAACGATATGTCCATATCCGGCGGCTGCGGAGCATTCCCCGCTGCCTGACAGGCGGACAGAGCAAGTATCATCGGAACAATAAAAACAAGACGCTTCACGGTTTACCTTCCTTTCCTTCAGGGAAGAAAAAACCGTGAAGCGTTTTCTGTTCAGCGTTTCATCAGCTCCGGCAGTATTCCGGGCAGATCGCGCGGCAGGAGCCCCGCCTTTCCGAGCCTCAGTGCCAGCGTGTCCGCTGCCAGCCCGTGCAGATATGCTCCCAGTGCCGCGGCGTGCAGAGGCTTGACACCCTGCGCGGCCAGTGAGGCTATGATGCCTGCCAGCACGTCACCGCTGCCGCCCTTGGCGAGACCCGCGTTGCCCGTGGTGTTGACAAAGACTTCGCCCGCCGGAGAGGCTATGACGGTATTGACGCCTTTCAGCACGGTTATGCAGCCGTACTCCTCAGCGAACTTCTTTGCGGCACCGAACCTGTCGCTCTGTATCTCCGCCACCGGCCGCCCCGTCATACGGGAAAATTCGGCAGGGTGCGGCGTGACGATCACGGTCTTTTTGCTTTCCTTCAATATATTTATATTCGGAGCAATCGAATTAAGACCGTCCGCGTCAATAATTACAGGACAATCGGCGCGTTTTATGACATTTTCTGTCATTTCTGCGGTGCTTCTGTTGTTTCCGAGGCCGCAGCCCACCAGCACGGCGGTGAATTTCGTCCTTACCAGCTCGTCCGATACGAGGCTTACCGCCTTTTCGTTTATAAAGCCGTCAAAGTCCTGCTCCAGCGGCAGATATACCGCCTCGGGTATCGCGGAAGCCACGGCGTTTATAACGCGCGCAGGCGTCGCCAGCGTGCAGAGCCCCACTCCCGTGCGCAGCGCCCCGTCAGTGGAGAGCATCGCCGCTCCGGTATAGAACGCGCTGCCGCTGATGTTCAGCAGCCTGCCGTAATCGCCCTTGTGGGATACCGCTTTTCTCTGGGGCAGCATACCGAGCAGCGCGTTATCGGACAGCACCGCTTCAAAGCCCTCATACATGGTGCGGGGTATGCCTATGTCGGTGAGTATTATCTGCCCGCAGCTCTCATAAGCCGGGTGAGAATAGAGCCCGCGCTTCATTGCCGCGAGGACTATGGTAAAATCGGGGCGGAACGCGTTCTCCGCGATCTCGCCTGTGTCGCTGTTTATGCCGCTGGGAACGTCTACGGAGATGCGCACTCCGGAGCAGTTCTCGTTAGTGTAGGCAAAGAGCTCCGACACCGTCTGGTCAAGCTCTCCGTGAAAGCCCGTGCCGAACACGCAGTCGATGACCGCGTCACAGTTGGCTATGGCGTACTGCACCGTTTCCTTGCGGTGAACGTAGAGCGTGGACTTTATGGCGCGCTCATACACCGAGTAGCACTCGCGGGCGCACTCGGACTTCGGCAGATCCTGCACGAACACAAGTATGGCATTCGCTCTCGCCGTGGTCAGCAGGTCGGTGATGACGATGCCGTCGCCGCCGTTGTTGCCGCGCCCGGCAAGTATGACCACGTCCTTGCCCTCCACATTGCCGAGTATCTTCGAGATACGCGAAAAACACGCCTCACCCGCGTTCCGCATCAGCTTCATATAGGAGATGCCCGCGCTGTCGGCGTTTGCTTCCGCTGTTCTCATCTGCTCGTTCGTGACAGTAAACCGCATAATATATTACCGCCTCTGAGACGGGCGGGGATATGCTCCCCGCCCTGTCTGCCTTTCATCTGACTTTCTTGTCTGTACGGATCACAGACTGCGCCTGAATTCCAGTATAATGCTCTCGGCACCATCCGGGATCTTACCGTCGTCCGTGAGCTCGGTCTGTGTTACGACCAGCGTATCATCGGTGGCGTTGTAGGCACCGGTCTCCATGAGGTTGTCGCCGGCGTTCTCAACGTAGTAAGCGTCATCGAAGGCAGAGATCACAAGTACCTGCGTACCCTCGGCATTCGAGAGCAATATGTCATACTCCGAGATCGTCATGTAGGAAGTGATATCCTCGACCTTCCGATTGCTCTTCTTCGCGATATCCTCCATTGTTGTGCCGTTGACGCTGTAAAGCACCCAGTCGCCCATATAACCGACGGTGAAGGGGGATTCTGTTCTGATGAATGTGCTTTCCGTATCATTGTCTGTCTGATCAATGACCTTGATCTGATCGGTCTCGGCGCTGTAAAGAAGATCGCCCAGATCCTCCATTTCACTGCTGATCGCGTCAAAACCGCCTGCCTTGGGATTGATGAAGCTGTAGCTTAAGGAACCGTCAACAGTCATTATACCGTTCGAGCTTACCGCGAACGTTATTTCCTCGCTTCCCACCATACCTGTCCATCTGCCCACGATATCGGATATTTCGGGATTTTCCTTGACCTCACCGAAGGGCATATCACCGATGCCTCCTGCCGTGACATTGCCGCCGCGGTCAAGGATATAGTAGGTGTACTTGTCGCCGTCGATAAGGCAGAGTACCAGAGTGCCGTCATGCTCGGCCCAGATGCTTCCGATGAGGTCGCTTTCTTCTTCGGCGGCCATAAGGCTCGGGTAAACATCGTATTCGCCTTCAAAGTAGATGCTCTTGTTGAAGTAGAATGTCCTGAACACATCACCGTCGGCGGTAAGGCTGATATTACCGGGTTCGCTGCTGTCGTCGATGATCGCTGTCATATTGACTTCGGAAGGAACAAGGTCTTCCACCAGGAATTCGCCGTACTGGTCAACTACCGGCCATGTACCGGACATGCTGCCGTCAGCGACAGGCGCGTCTGTGCTGCCGTCGCCCCACTTCAGCTCGGACTTTGTGGCCTCGCAGTAGCTTCCCACATGGACGGTCCTGCTGCCTTCGTCAAGGGTGTAGCCGGCTGTGGGAACATAATCGTTCTCTTCCAGCGCATACCAGCCGAAGAAGCTGCCGTTGGAGAAGTCCTCCGCTGTGGGCAGGCCGCCCTTGCCCTGTTCAAGGTATGTTCCGGCAGGAAGTACCAGCGTACCTACGAATTTGCCGTTGTAGAAATATACGCCCGCTTCAAGATCCGACTGGTCGGAAGCGGAGATGAATGTGCCGGCCATATCCGCGAAGCCTTCCGCAAAGCCGCGGAAACCTCTTTCGTTCTCGTCGGTCACCGCGGTCCACTTGCCGTTGCCGTCGGAGGCTATGATGAATATGAGCTTGCCGTTCAGCTCGTTGGAAGAATATGTGAGCTTGCCGCTGCTGCCGAGTTTTCTGCTTGCCGCAGACGCTATGTCCGCCGCGATGCCGTTGAGTTCCTCAACGGACTTCTGTTTTGCGGGAAGCTCCGTTGTATAGGACTCACCCTGCATAAGACGGGGATAGGAGCTGCAGATGAAATCTCCGACCTCATTGCCGTATATCGCATCCTCGTCGTCCCACGGGAACACGCCGTCAATATAGCAGAATATGTCGGGGGTCTTGAGGGGCAGATCGTAGTAATCGTCCGTAAGAGCGACGAAAACGCCGGCTATACCGTCGGAAACTCTGCTGTCGAAACGTACTTCCGCGTAAACGGAATCAAAGCTGCTGTCGGTATAGGTGATGCCGGAAACTCCCGCATCATCCAGAACATTGAGGACACCGTCATCATAATACAGTCTGATGACGCCGCTGTCGCAGCCGTTCTTAACTGCATTCTTCACGGTATCTGCGAGGCCGTCAGAGATCATCGACGCGCAGGTGTCCGCGTAGAAGTCCGAGCTGTATTCGTCATAAGCTGCATAATGGCTCTTCTTTGCGGCTGCACCGGGATCAACGGGCTCGGGGCCGGGGCCGCCGATCTGACCGATCAGATTCTCAACGCCGAGGCGTGTAATTGTATTCTGCGCCCATCCGGTGATGTCTTCGAAGAACTGGTTCTTGTCTGCTTCGCTTTCAAGATCGATATCCCTGGACTTGTCGGGAGCCGTGAATGTATCTCCGGTCTTTACATTATCCAGGCTGAATTTTACAGAGCCGATCTCACCGGCACTGATGCTGAACCGGGAGTCAAGCTTATCGCCGTTCACTTCCGTGCTGAAAGCTATCTCGATCTTCTTCAGCTCGTTTATGAACTTGTCGCTGTCCATGCCGTTCGTGATGCCGCTGTCTTCGAGCATCATGTCACCGGCGAAGCTGTTGCTCATATTATCGTTGTATATATCGGGCAGTTCCGGGCCGCTGCCGGACGACTTCTTCAGCGAATCGAAGAATTTGTCGGGGTCTGCGAGGGTTATGCTGTAACTGCCGACGGATATATCCCTGCCGAGCCACTGTGCCTTGCCAACGTTGCTGTAATTCACCTTTACGGCCAGTTCCATGTCATTCGCATCCATCTTCGCGGAGATCAGCATTGTGCCGTTCTTTCCGTCGTCCTTGGTACTGTTGAATATGGAAACGCGTGCGTTCTTGCCGTTCTTGTCGGTGTAGACGAACTCGGTGTTCGCAGCTTTTGTGCCGATAACTTTCACGTCGATGCGGTCAGCTGCCGAATCGGGAGCCAGTGTATAACCGGAAGCGAGAACGTTGTTATGTACGTCCACGAGATGATGCAGAGTGATGCTCGTTCTCATCTTAATATCGGCGTTGAATATCTTCTTGTAGTCTTCCTCGGCTACATCGAACTTATCCTTCGCGTAGCTTATCAGATAAGCGTCGTTCTGCATGAACGAGAAGATCTTCTTCAGCACATCGTCAAGCTGCTCCGAAGTCAGCGTAATGGAGACTTCCGTACCCTTGGCTTCCTGACGGAAATCGCCCTCTCCGAGAGAGTAGGTGACATTATCGGTGTACCTGATGTCCGCTGTATTATAGGAATCGAAGAGTATCTTCACGACTTCGGTGCGGATACGCTCGGCTTCCTTCTCGTCGAAGGTAAGGTCTGCCGGCTTTTCTTCTTCTTCCTTTATCTCTTCCTCGCTGATGCCGAGAGCCTTTTCGATATCGCTCTTCTGCACGCGCAGAGTGCGTTCGGATATGCCCGGGATCGCCAGTATGATATCGCCGGACTCCTCCGCGTAGACTTCGACAGTCGCCAGTGCGCCGTCCTTGTCCGCAATAGTGAACGCTAATCTGTCGGTAGCTCCGTTGGACATTGAGGAGCCGAATTTCAGCTCATTTATCTTCTTGAGTATATCGCTTACCGCGCCTGTGTTCAGCTCGGAAAGCAGACTGCCCGGCTCTATCGAAGCGCCGAATGTGGTCGTGACGGTGCTGTTCTCCGGAACCGCGGAGAAGATCTCCTTGATAAACTCTCTGTAATCGCCGCCCTTGAAAAGGTTCGCGGTCATATTCTTTAACAGAGGATTTACCGAGGATACGGGGGAATCACCGTAGCTGCCGGAATCTTCCGAACTGTCGGAGCTGACGGACTTGGATGACACCATGGCCGCCATACCGGAATCCGCAGCCATGGACATAACGGTGTTCATCGCCTTGTTGTTTTCCGATTCGTTTCCGGCGGGTTTCAGAGCCGCCTTGGTTATCATGCCGGCATAGCCTGCGTCGCCCATCATGGCTCTGGTTATCTTATCGTGGAATCCGAAGTATCCGACACCCACGCCGCCCGCAACTACCGCCGCGGCAGTTACGCCCGCGATAAGGCCGGCCTTGCCCTTCTTTTTCTTCACGGGAGCTGCCGGAGCCTCTCCGGGCATGGGCAGGGGATTTTCGGGGAACGACTGGGCGGGCATGGGAGCCGCCGTCTGATTATTAAAAGGCTGTGCTTCTTCCTGAACCGGGGCAGCGACCTGCTCATATACGGGCTGTGCAACTTCCTGAACCGGGGCAGCGACCTGCTCATATACGGACTGTGCCGCTTCCTGAACCGGAGCAGCCACCTGCTCATATACAGGCTGTGCCGCTTCATGAACCGGGGCAGCGACCTGCTCATATACAGGCTGTGTCGCTTCCTGAACCGGAGCAGCGACCTGCTCATATACGGGCTGTGCAGCTTCCTGAACGGGAGCAGCGACCTGCTCATATACGGGCTGTGCCGCTTCCTGAACCGGGGCAGTGACCTGCTCATATACGGGCTGTGCAACTTCCTGAACCGGGGCAGCTACCTGCTCATATACGGGCTGTGCAACTTCCTGAACCGGGGCAGCGACCTGCTCATATACGGGCTGTACTGCTTCCTGAACCGGGGCAGCGACCTGCTCATATACAGGCTGTACTGCTTCCTGAACCGGAGCCGCCACCTGCTCATATACGGGCTGTACCGCTTCCTGAACCGGAGCCGCCACCTGCTCATATACGGGCTGTGCCGCTTCCTGAACCGGGGCAGCGACCTGCTCGGTCACTTGCTGTATGGTCTCCTGCGCGGGGGCGGGAGCTGCGAGTCTGGAACCGCAGTTGGGACAGAATAAAGCTCCGTCTTCAGCTTTGGTGCCGCAATTTCCACAGAACATAATAATTTCCTTTCTCCGTTACCGGTCATAGATCGGTGATTAACAAATTACCACATTACAGTATAGCATCAAAACGCCGAAAAGTCAAGCTATAGCGGCTCGTTTCATCATATTGCACGGTTTTCATGGCAGATATTGTCAAAATGCTTTTTATCCAAAACAAAAAAATCTGTTTTTTGTACAAAAAGCCTATGTTAAAAGTTGAAAAAAAGTGCTATAATAAATAATAACAGAAGTATAAACAATGCTGCCCGTAGAATGGAGGAATCAAAAATGAATGCGGCGAACTTTTCGGTGAATGATTATGTGGTGTACAAAGGGGTAGGCGTTTGCCGCGTTGAGGCGGTAGAGAACAAGACGTTCGACGGGCGCAGCTATGAGGATTACCTGAAGCTGGTGCCGCTGGGAGCAGCGTCGTCTTCCTATTTCGTCCCTGTCGGGTGCGCGGACGCAAGGCTCCGCAAGCCGATGACGGCGGAGGAGGTAAACGCGGCTATCGACAGCTCGTCCGACACGGAGATAAGCCTGACCGCGAACACAAGAATACGCCGTTCGGAGATCGACACTATACTTAAAGAGGGCGACTGCACGCATATCATCTCACTGATAAAATCCATATACACCCACACGCAGAACTGCCGCAGCACCGGCAAGAAGGTGCTGGTATCCGACGAGAACGCGCTCCGGGCGGCAGAGAATATGATATATCCGGAATTTTCGTTCGTGCTGGGCATAGACGAAAGAGAAGTCGCGGGGTATATCGGTGAACGGTTAAGCAGATAAAAACGGACTGCTCCTTTATCACAAAGGAGCAGTTCTTTTTTATAGAAGGCATAGCGCTCTCAATCACACCTGTCGAAGGCAGAGCGGAAGATATTCTCCAGCAGAACGGCAGGCAGGGACAGCCCCGTCCAGAGCGCGCAGAACCGCGGAGAGACCTGCCCCATGAGATTGCAGGGCAGATTGCTGTAATCCCAGACCCGAAGCCCCAGCCAGACATTGAGTATCATTCCGCAGGCAAATTCCGCCAGCGTGATGAAAAGCCCGCCGAGAAGCACCTGCGCCCACAGCGGAGGCGTGCGCCTGTAAAAGCTGTCGAAGCCGCCTATCCACACAAGGCACAGTCCTCCCAGTACGAACATTGACGGGTGAGTGTGGCCGCGGTAGGCTGTCTCCATGAGCCCGTATATAAAT
This sequence comes from Ruminiclostridium sp., assembly GCA_016282095.1. Lineage (GTDB taxonomy): Bacteria > Bacillota > Clostridia > Oscillospirales > Ruminococcaceae > Ruminiclostridium_E. Next base: position 11,859 of record JAEEJW010000163.1, read on the forward strand.
CCTCCCGCAAGGAATATCACAAACACGCGGAACAGCTCCGCGCCGAAACTGTCTCTGCTCACCTGCCCACCTCCAATGCTCCACGACCCATATTGTGGGCATTATTCAGGTAAAATATTCATATATTTTACGGACAGGAGGTGCGGAAATGAAAATAAAGCACATCATATCCGGCGTACTTGCCGCGGCTGCCGCGCTGATGTTTCCCTGCGGAGCCTCGGGTTCCGGCAGGACCGTTACTGCGGACATCTGCTCCGCGAAAGCCGCGGTGCTGGTGGAAAGCTCCACGGGGAAGGCGCTCTGCGGCTTCAACGAGAATCTGCGGCTGCCGATAGCGTCGGTGACGAAGATAATGACCCTGCTCATAGCGGCGGAAAGAATAGACGACAACAAGCTGAGCTTCACCGATACGGCAGTATGCTCCCCCCACGCCAGCAGCATGGACGGCTCTGTGATATGGCTGGAAACCGGCGAAGAGATGTCCGTGGGCGACCTTATAAAATCCGTGGTCATAGCGTCGGCCAACGATGCCTGTGTGATGCTGGCGGAGCACATCGCAGGCAGCGAGGAGAAGTTCGTTGCGGAGATGAACGCCCATGCGGAAAAGCTGGGAATGACGGATACCCACTTTGTCAACTGTGTGGGATACGACGACAAGGAGCATTACAGCAGCGCCCGCGACGTAGCCGTCATGGCTGCGGAGCTGCGGAAGTACAACTATTTCGACGATTTCCTGATGACCCGCCTTGACAGCGTCCGCACCGGAACAAAACGCGAGACGCAGCTCCTAAACACCAACAAGCTCATAACCTCGTACAGCGGCATCACGGGGCTCAAAACCGGAACCACCGACGGCGCGGGCTGCTGCTTCGCGGCAACGGCAAAGCGCGGCAACATGGAGCTGACCGCGGTAGTGCTGGGCTGCGCTTCGGACGAGGACAGATTCACCGCAGCGAAGAACCTGCTCGATCTGGGGTTCGGGAACTACGAACGCGTAACTCCGCGCCCCGATGTGGCGGAGCTCACCGAGATACCCGTTGAGGGCGGCGTTAAGAGCGGCGCAGACACCCGCTTCTCGGAGATACCGGAAATGATACTCGAAAAAGGCAGCGGCTCCCGGATAAAGTACCATTACAGCCGCACAGCCTCAATTGCCGCCCCGGTGAAAAAGGGGCAGGTGCTGGGCTACGTCACCATGACAGTGGACGATGAGGTCATCGGCACCGGAAAGATAGTTGCCGCCGAAGCCGTCGACAGGCTGGACTTCGGGAAATGCCTCGGCTACATACTCGAAGCGTTCTTCGGGATATAGTGGTCGAGTTAGAAGAGAGTCGCTTGCGCTCGAGTGGGCAGAGAGTCGCTTGCGCTTGAGTGTTTGAGAGTCGCTTGCGCTTGAGTGCCTCCGGCGGCCAACCCCTTTAAAAAGGTGTTGGATCCCTAAACAAATCGCTTCGCCTTGCAGATTCGTCCATAAGTACGCCTTTTCAAAGTAAAGGAACTGCAAACATAAAATAACTGCCCCTTTCCGGAGCAGTTATTTCATTCAGGTATATAAGACTTACAAAAGGCGCATTACCGTTCTCCGCTGCAAGGCGAAGCGTTTTAAGTTTAGGCCAAGCCCTTTTCAAAGGGCGTCATACTCGTTTGTCTTACTTGATATCTACTTTCTGTATCTTCCAGATCTCCTTCGCGTAATCCGCGATAGTTCTGTCAGAGCTGAACTTGCCTGCGCAGGCCATATTCATCCAGCACTTCTTGGTGAACGCAAACCTGTCGGTGTAGTCCTTGTTGAGCTTCAGCTTCGCCTTGACGTAGCTGTCCAGATCGCCGATGAGATGATAATTGTCGGCTCTGTGCCAGTGTGCGCCGTCCATCAGCGAGAAGTACAGCTCGCGGAAGTCGCCGCTGCCGCCGTCGCTTACGGTGCCGTCGATCAGACTGCGGATAACTCTGCCGATCTTCGGATCCTTCTCCACCGCAAATCTCGGGTCGTAGATCTTCATTATGCTCTCGAGTTCCTCGACTGTGGCGCCGAAGATGTAGTTGTTCTCCTTGCCCGCTTCCTGCACTATCTCAACATTCGCGCCGTCCAGCGTGCCGAGTGTGACGGTGCCGTTGAGCATGAGCTTCATATTGCCCGTGCCGCTGGCCTCGGTGCCGGCAGTGGATATCTGCTCGGAAACATCAGCCGCCGTAACGAGCTTCTCGGCGTAGGAAACGCGGTAGTTCTGCACGAATACGACTTTCAGCAGGTCGCGGGTGTCGGGATCCTCGTTCACTATGCGTCCGATCTCGTTGATATACTTGATTATAGCCTTTGCGCGGCGGTAGCCGGGTGCGGACTTCGCGCCGAAGATGAATGTCATCGGGTAGAAGTTCTTTATCGAACCGTCCTTGATGCCGTAGTAGATGTAGAGTATGCCGAAGGCGTTGAGAAGCTGGCGCTTGTATTCATGCAGGCGCTTGATCTGTATATCGAAGATGCTGTCGGGATTGATCTCGATGCCCTCATGCTCCTTGATATAAGCGGCAAGCTGTACCTTCTTCTCATGCTTGATATCCATGAAGCGCTGAAGCTCGTGCTTGTCGTCCGCGAACCATTTGAGCTTCTGGAGCTGTTCGAGGTCGGTCATCCACTCGGTGCCCTTGTTGAGTTCGTTTATCAGCGCGGAGAGCTCCTTGTTGCAGAGCGCGAGCCAGCGGCGCGGTGTGATGCCGTTGGTCTTGTTCTGGAACTTCTTCGGATAGAGCGCGTACCATTCCTTGAGAGCGTCGTTTTTCAGTATCTCGGTGTGTATCTCCGCGACACCGTTGACGTAGGTGGAGCAGTAGATAGCCATTCTCGCCATGTGGATAAGGTCGCCGGCAACTATCTTCATGGGGTCGATCTCATTCTTGAACTTGCCGGCTTTGTAAAGCTCGCCGATGAACGCTTCGTTTATCTGGAGGATTATCTCGTAGATGCGCGGAACGACTTCCTTGATGATGTCGGCGCTCCACTTTTCGAGAGCTTCCGCCATAATGGTGTGGTTGGTGTAGTTGAAGGTCTTCTTCGCGATCTCAAGAGCGTCGAAGAAATCGAAGCCCTCTTCGTCCACAAGAACTCTTATAAGCTCGGGAACCGCGATAACAGGGTGTGTATCGTTGAGCTGTATCGTGATCTTTTCGTAGAACTTCTTCATATCGCCGCCGTTCTTCTTGTACTTGCGGACGATATCGCGGACGGAAGCCGCGGAGAAGAAGTATTCCTGCTTCAGGCGGAGTATCTTGCCCTCGCGGGTATCGTCGTTCGGGTAGAGAACGCGGGAGATATCCTCGGCCATTCTCTGCTCGCGGCAGGCTTCGTCATACTTCTGCGCGTTGAACAGGTCGAAGTCGAACTCCTTCAGGGGCTCGGACTGCCACAGGCGCAGAGTGCTGATATGGTCGGTGCCGTAAGCCACTACCGGCATATCGTAAGGCACGGCGCGCACGGTCTGGTCGCCGTATTCGATGAGAACTGCATCGGCGTTGCAGCGCTTGCTCCACGGGTCGCCGTACTTTGTCCAGTCGTCGGCTTCCTCGCACTGGAAACCGTCCTTTATAGTCTGCTTGAAAAGACCGTACTTGTAGCGTATTCCGTAGCCGTCCAGAGGCAGGTCGAGCGTAGCCGCGCTGTCGAGGAAGCAGGCGGCAAGTCTTCCGAGGCCGCCGTTTCCGAGAGCCGCGTCCTCGATCTCTTCAAGGTCGGCAAGCTCAACGCCGGCTTCTTTGAGAGCGGCGGCTACTTCCTCCTCGATGCCGAGGCACATCAGGTTATTAAATACAGCCCTGCCCACGAGGAACTCCATTGAGAAATAGCAGGCGCGGCGGGTCTCAAGATGCGCCTTTCTGCTCTTTGCCCAGTTTCCGGATATCGAGCGCATGACAACGGAAGATACCGCGTAATGTATCTGCTGCGGAGTCGCCTCCGACGCCTCAACACCGTATTCCTCTGCGATAATGTCTTTGAACTGCTTTAAAAATTCTTCTTTATTGAACACCATATTCCGGGTTTCCTTTCATAACAAGTTTCATACATTATACCACAAATCCGACAAAAAAGCAAGAGTTTTTTCTCAGGAATTGGTAATTTTTGCTATTGCCTTTCTTATCGGTATCGCCATATACTGCGCAGCGACTATGCTGAGCACGTCCTTTATCGCAAAGGGCAGTACCACCACGGTAAACGACTGTATGAGGTCGATGCCCATAAGCAGCGCGTACTGAACGGCTCCGCAGATGTAGCAGAGCGCAAGTCCGCCCACGGACACCGCCATGCGCAGCGGCAGATTCTTCATTGCCATGCCGCAGAGGAAAGCCATAGGCAGAAAGCCGTATATGAAGCCGCCCGCAGGTCCGGTTATCGATTCAAAGCCTCCGCGCATACCCGCAAATACCGGCAGTCCCACAGCACCGAGCAGCACATAGACAGCCGTTGACACGGTTCCCCTGAAAGAGCCGAATACCGCGGCGCACAAAGCCACTCCGAATGTCTGGAGCGTTATCGGCACTCCGAAGGGCAGCGGTACCACCACCTGCGCCGACACCGCTATTATAGCCGCGCCAAGTGCGCACATCACTATCGTCAGCGTCTTTGAGTCTGTTTTTCTTGTCTCCATTATTGTTCTCCTTTTCCCATTATTATATTTACCTCGCCGGAGCCGAGCCGAAGCTCTTCCCCGCGCGGAGTTATCACTATAAGATTCGCGCTGTCGTCTATGCCGGCGACTCTTGCGGTGTACCTCACGCCGCCGCGCTCATACTCTATGGTCTTCCCCGTCAGTATCGAACGCCTGCGGTAGCCGGACAGGTACCCCTTGTCCGGGAGCCTGTCATAATAGGCGAAGAAGCGCTCCAGCACTGCCGCCGCCAGCTTCGGGCGCAGCTCCGCGCTGCCGCCTATCGTACCCGCCTTTGCTTTCAGCTCCTCCGGGAACCCCACGTCCGCAACGTTTATGCCTATGCCCATCACAGCGTATTTCATGGTGCCGTCCGTATTCACCGAAGCCTCGGTCAGTATCCCGACGGCCTTTCTGCCGTTGATATAGATGTCGTTGACCCATTTGATGCCCGCCTGCTGTCCTGTCAGCGCCTCGACAGCCTCGGCAGCGGCAGAAGCCGCACATACCGTTATTGCCGCCGCATCCGCGGCAGCCAGCTTCGGCCGCAGCAGCACGCTCATATACAGTCCGCCGTCCCGGGGCGAATAGAAGCTCCTGCCAAGCCTGCCACGTCCCGCGGTCTGCTCCCCCGCCGCAATCACCGTACCCTCGGGAGCCCCCGCTTCGGCAAGCGCCCTTATGTCGGAATTCGTGGAGCCCGTGACTTCCAAGGTGCGTATATCCAGTCTCCCGGCAAGCTCCGGCGGCAGTTCCGCCCATACTTCTCCGGGCGTAAACATACTCATTTCTTTTTCTTCCTGCTCTTTCTGTCCTGTTTTTTCTTTTCCTTATATGCTCTGACGAAGTCCGTGTACACCGCCGAACGGTCGTTCTCATCGGGGAGCCCGCCGTAGACAGCTCTTTCATACTCGTTCACGAAAGCGCCGATATCAGTACCGAACAGCTCCGCGCATTTTCCGGCGGTCTCCGTCGGAGTCATGGTATTGACGCGTTCCGACATATAGGCGTTCGTCATTCTGTTTATCTTTCCGTATATCAGCGATGCCTGCGCAGCGCCCCGGGACTTCGCGACTCTGCCGGTAAAGCGTTTTTCCTTTATTATCGGCCGCAGTATCAGTATCAGTATGCCGACCGCTATGACTGCCGCTGCCGCAAGTCCGACTATCATGAAAGTCGGGTCCACATATCCGCCGTCGGTCACGGAGCTGGTGGGGTTGAAATTCGTCCAGCCGTAGCCGTCTGTCCACACCTGCACAAAGGAATGGGAATCGGCGGTGGTGACATACCACATTCCGGCTTCCGATCCGCGCTGTACCCAGAAACCCTCGCAGTAGCGGGCTGTGAGCCCCAGCTCGCGGCACATCATGGTCATTGCCGTGGCGTATGCCGCACAGGCTCCGCGCTTCGTGCCGAGTATAAAGACATCGGGGTACTCGCTGTATGAAGTGAAATCCTTGTCGTAGATATAATCGCCCTTGAGGAAGAACCGCTCTATCGCGGCTGCCTTCTCATAGTCGGTATCGCAGTCCGCCGTTATCTGTTCCGCAAGTGCCTTTACCCGCAGCTCCGCGCCCGCGGAGGAATAAGCCTCCGATAGCATGGTCCCGTAGAAATCCCTGCCGTAGTATTTTTCGGCCTGCATTTTCGCCGCCAGATAGGTCCATGCGGCATCGCTGCCGTCGGATATACTGTACGCGAACTCGTCCGTAAACAGACTCATGAAGTCTTTTTCCGGCGCAAACTCCGCCCAGCGGACGCGGTAGGCTCTTACACTGTCCGTGTCACCGGCGCTTATGAAGTATTCGTCGTTCTCGGTGCGGTAGACTTTCGCGTCGGACTGATAAGCCTCTATGTCCGTCATATTCTGCGGAGTATATATCGCACGGACTGTTCCGGCAGCGGGAGCTATGATGCAGTCGGAACCGAGGACTTCCGCGCCGTCATAGCCTGCCGCCTCATAGAGCCGCGTCGGATCCTCAAAGCCGGTGTAGCTGCTCCAGTTGCTGTGGCCGGTCTGCTCGTCCACCGACATATATTTCCATACCTTTTCGCTGCCGTCGTAGTAGTTGAAGCTCTGCCGCTTGAGCAGTCCCGGATTGTCTCCGCGGATATAGAAGACTATGGTGGACTCGTCTCCCGACGTCGAGTCCGCGGAGCTGTCATTGAAGGCGTTGAAATCCGCGGCAGCCTGCGCCGCGCTGATAGTCACGCCCGTGACGAACTCGTCGAACATCTCTCTGTACGGCGCGAATTCGAGCTTGGGGGCAAAGGCGGCTATTATGGTCACAGTAAGCACGAACGCTCCCACAGCCATGCGCCTGCCGCCCGAGCCTGCCACAGCCGCAGTACCGCCTTCCGGCGCTCCGTTGTTTCTGGTCATAAGCAGGAAGAACAGCGTCATCAGCACTATCGGGAATATTACGGGTATGGCCGTGAACGTCTTGGCAAACAGACAGAACGAACACATACATATCAGGAATACGAACACCCCGCGGTATCTTATGCGGGTGAAGTAGTAAAGGCACGGCACAAGCACCTCACCGAGGAGCATCAGGACAGCCGCCGTTCTCTCGGGATTCATCGAGTCTCCGGGTTCCATGAACCACTGGGTGAAGCTGCCGAAGGAATCTATCCTGCTTGTGCCGCCCACAAGACACACGATCAGGTATACCATGACCGCCAGTGTCGTGAGCCAGCCCTTTCCTATACCGCGGAAACATTCAAGAAACCCGAATGTCGCGGCTGAAAAAACGAACGAGAAGAACACGAAGAACAGGACTGCCGTTCCCGACGAATGGACATATATGTATGTTATCGCGCTCATTACCGCCGTACTCAGCAGCACCGGCACGAGGTTGTTCATCAGGAGCCCGCGTATCAGCGGGAGCATTCCCTTCCGGTTCTCATTTTTCAAAGCGTATATCTTCCTCATCACGGGTTATAAGCCATATATTCTCACCGCGGACAGCGCATACGGGGGCTGCCGCAGCGCGGTCGTCACGGCCTGCCACCGCCGCGGATATAATACCGTCGCAGCGCGCGGTGAATATGACGGCGTGACCCTCCACCGACTGCGGCAGTCTTCCTCCCGCGTCGTCCGTAAATTCGTAGTCGGTCAGGCGGTAGCGGATATCCGATACGTCCGCGGGCGTCAGCGAGTGTATCACTTCCCAGCCGCCGCCGAAACGCACCGCCAGCTTCGCGGGGAGCTCGGTCTTCGCGAACTGCATCATCAGCGCCAGCATTCCCTCAACTGCGAGCTGCTCCTCGGCGCGGGCTTCAAGCAGCACCGGGTTCGGGGAAGTCGCCTTGTCGAGTATGAAGGTCTGCTCCGCGCCCGAGGCTCCCTCAAGCCTGCGGACGTAAAGCTCGCCGCGTTTCGCGGATATCTTCCAGTTTATCAGTTTCAGGCTGTCGCCCGGTTCGTATTTGCGGTGCTCATAGCCGGGCATACCGTTCAGCGCGTAGACGGACGTTGTGGTTTCCTCGCTCTCGTCGAAGGCCGCCGCATCGGTAAGGCTCCGGGCAAGGCCTTCACGCCTGTCCACTTCGGGGATATCGGGATAGACCTTGACGGTCTCCATTGTTTTCGGCAGGTCTACCCGGAAGCTCACAAGCCCGAGGTAATCCGTGACAGTGACCGCGCTTATGCCGACTCTGCCCCTGCCGAAGAAATCCGCCCTGTATGTCGTGCTGAAAGAGGCACTGCCGCTTCCGGAAACGCAGGTGCGTATCCTGCTCTCCGAGCGGGCAGTGAAATGGTAGCTCGAATACAGCTCCGCGTCTATGAATGACGACGGGAGCACTCCGGATTTGTTCAGCACAAGGCTCACTGTGACTTCTTCGCCCCTGTTGAGCACGTCCGCGCTTATCTCTATCGCTGCGGTGAGCGCGGTCTTGGTATAGATGCATATCGCAACGGATATCACGGCGGCGGCGGCAAGCGCTATGATAAGATAGCTCCCGCCCGCGCCCTCAAGGAACAGGGTATAAAGCACAGCCACGCCTATCAGCACGATGTAGGCGAAAATCGACTTGAAATGTATCATAGTTAAGTATTATTCGGCGGGGACAGGCGTTTTTGCCAGGATGTCCGCCATTGCGGCTTCGGAGCTGCCGAACTGGGACTTGCCCTTCGGCGAGAGCATGAGTCTGTGGGCGAGAACTTCCACCGCCATTGTCTTTACGTCTTCCGGCACCGCGAAATCCCTGCCGCATATCAGTGCGAAGGCCTTTGCCGCGGACCACAGGGCTATGCTGCCGCGGGGGCTTGCTCCCAGCAGGGTGTATTCGCTCTCGCGGGTCGCCGTTACTATGGCGAGTATGTAGCGCTTGACGCTTTCCGTCACGCGCACGGCCTCCGCCTGTCTGCGAAGCTCCGCGATGTCGCTGAGGTCCATTACCGGCGCGAGCTTCACGGCCTTTCCGAAGCCGCCGCCCAGCAGCTTTATCTCGTCCTCCGGCGCGGGGTAGCCTATGGAGACTTTCAGCATGAATCTGTCCATCTGCGCTTCGGGCAGATGATAGGTGCCGTAGGTCTCCACGGGGTTCTGGGTCGCCAGAGCCATGAACGGCACGGGCAGCTTGTGCGTCACGCCGTCGGCGCTTATCTGGAGCTCTTCCATTACCTCAAGGAGCGCGGACTGCGCTTTCGGGGAGGCGCGGTTTATCTCGTCCGCCAGCAGGAAGTTGCACATGGCGGCACCGGGGCGGAACTCCGACTCACCGGTCTTCGGGTTTATCATAGTGAAGCCCGTGATATCGGAGGGCATGAGGTCGGGGGTGAACTGTATACGGCTGCAGGTGCCGCTTACGCTTTCGGACAGCGCTGTGACGAGGCGGGTCTTGCCGACGCCCGGTACGTCCTCTATAAGAACGTGGCCTCCCGAAAGCAGCGCCGCCATGAGTTTCAGTATGACCTCGCGCTTTCCTATTATGGACTTTTCTATGTTTTCGGTCAGAAGCTGTATTTTAGGGTTCATTCTCCGGTCTCCTTATGTTCCTTGTCGTAGAAGTATTTTATTATATCCCGTCGGGTGACTATGCCTATGAACTTTCCGCGGTCGTCGGTGACGGGAACGAAGTTCTGCTCCATTATCAGCAGGAGCAGCTCGTCCATGCCGGCTCCGACTTTCACGGCGCTGTCGCGCTTACCGCGGAGTATCTCCCGGACGGAGAGCTTTTCCAGCTCCTTCACCGGGCCGCGTTCGCACAGCGCCCACAGGAAGTCGCCCTCGCTCACGGTCCCGACATACTCGCCCTCCGGGTCTATCACAGGGACGGCGGTGTAGCCGTGGGCGCGCATCTTTTCAAGCCCCTGCCGCACCGTCGCGGCAGATGTTATGTAAACGGTCTCGTCCTTGGGACGCAGAAGGAAAAGCAGGTTCATGGGCACCTCCGTTTGTTTGCAGAATATACAAAGTATATTATATCACATTCCTCTGAAATAATCAAGTGTCCCGCACAAAAAGAACTCCCCCGGCAGAGAGCCTGCCGGGGGAGCCTTGTCAAACGTGGATTGTTTTATGTTCTTACTTTCTCTTTCTCGATACGAACATTACCGCGCCTGCGAGCAGAACGAGCGCGAACGCGTCTGCTGTAACGCCTGTGTGCGGGTTGGTCTCGCCTGCGTCAACAACTGCGGGAGCGTCTTCTGCCTTGTCCGTGTCTGCGTCAACCTCGACTTCTTCCGTGTCGTCGTCGTCTTCGTCGCCGATGACTGTGTCAGGGTCGGGCTCTGCGATAGCTTCATCTATGAACGCGATGATGTAGCTGGAGAACTTGTCCGTAAAGAACGACAGTGTCTTTGTATCGGGGTCATACTTGGTTTCGAGCACATCAACCTTGCCATTATGTATGCGTACTACAACGTATGTTCGGATCACATCGGGATTTGTGTTTATAAGGTCATCGGAAAGCTTAATGGATACCTTTAGCATTCCGGTCTCTTCTTCCTGTGTAACAACATCGCCTTTCTTTACATAAAGGCTGATGTCGAGGAACTTGCCGACTGTGTAGCCGAGCTTCTCCGCAAGTGCGGCTGCGGCTTCGCTGTATTCGCCGTCCTGAACTGTCAGATAGATGTCTACGCTCTCGCCGTTTGCGATAGCTGCCTTTGTTTCATCGTCGAGAACCGCGTCAATCAGGGCTGCAAGCTCTTCGTCGATGAATGCGCCGCCTACGTTCTCGTCGGTGTTCGTTACGTCCTTGACGCCGCCCACGTCTTTCACGGGTGCGGGTGCGACACCGGTCTCGGGCGAAGACGGAAGGGCTGCTGTCGAAGAGCTTTCAGTTCTGCCGGGATATGGGGGCATATGGATCTGTACGGGCGGTAATTGTCCGGGTGCGGGCTCGATATGCGGGTCGGGCTCGGGGTCAACGCGGCCGCTCTGGCTCTTCGGAGCGCCTATGTAATACCAGGTAACACCCTGAACAGAAGTCGGATCGCTGATCTCCAGGACTACCCACACGGTAGCCGCAGCGCCGTTTTCATCTATGGGAATAACATCACCGGCATCAGAATTGTTGGTATGCAGTGATCCGTCAGCGTTTACGGTAACCTTGTATTCTACACCGGTGTACATTCCGCCGTCGGCGCATTTTCCGTTTACAACGCGTATATTGGTTTCGTGTGTACCGTCAATGACAGCTACATACGTCTTACCGGGAACAAGAACATCACCGACTTTAAGTGTGGTTATCGGGATCCCGTCAGGTTCAGTGACCGCCTCAAAGTACGCAGTCAGATCCTCCATATCATCAGTGACTATGAGAGTTTCATCCGTTGATGTGGAAGGCTCCGGGGCATGCCCTTCGCCCTCAAAATATGTCCATTGAACGAACTTATAACCCGTTGCCGGTACGGCGGTAAGCTCCCATTGAGAATTTTCCTGATTATAATTATAGGTTATGCTTCCCGCGTCCTCGGGTGTAATTGTTACTTGCGGCTGCTGCGGGTCGCCACCGCTCACCGTCACAGGTACATTGATACCAAAAATGGTATTCAGAGAAGCATCTGAAGGAGTAAATTTTGCGGGGAATGTTTTCTCGCCTGCTTCACCTACGCTCGTGGAGCTGTTTGACCATGACCATGTTCCGTTTGTAGCGGTCGGGAGTGCTACATCTGCAAGCGTCTGTCCGACAGTTGCCGTAAGACCGGTAGGAAATGTGATCTCCGGATATCTCCAGTCACCGGCGGAAACAGGGTCTCCTTCGCTGAATGTGATCGTATAGGCAAGCAGCTTTCCTTTACCTACGAGCTGTACGCCTGCCCAATCTGCATTTTCTATAACTCCCTCTCCGGCAGTATATTTTTTGATGCTCGGTGTGTTTTCAAAATTGGCTGTGTGTTCTACTCTGTCTGCTGCTCCGGAGGTGCCCTTGCAGTAAGTGACCGTTCCCCACCCGGTTTCGGCAATCGACTCCATATAAATAAGTACTTCAATCTTTGTTATCTTGCTCAGCTGAGCGGGAGTCAGAGCGAATGTGTAATTCCAGTCGCCCGAAGGTACCCAGTTATCTGCGGTGGCGTTAAATGTATATACAACTCCGCCCGCGCTCGCCGTTACGCTCATTCCCACCATGCACGAAATTATCATGCATACCGACAGGAACACACTCAATAATTTTGTTCTTGTCCTTTTCATACCAATTATCCTTTCATCCTCAAAATATCCCGCGCCTGCGGGAATACTGTGCTGCGGAGCCTGTTCTCCACAACATCTTGTATTCGTATTATATCACATATCCCACAGATTGTCAATGTTTTCCGGCCAGCCATTTATAAAATATAACCAAACCGCGTGAAAATGCCCCCTGTTACGCACAAAAAGAACTCCCCCGGCAGGAGCCTGCCGGGGGAGCTGTATCATGTTAAACGGGAGGATATTTTACTTTCTCTTTCTCGATACGAACATTACCGCGCCTGCAAGGAGAACAAGTGCGAACGCGTCTGCTGTAACGCCTGTGTGCGGGTTGGTCTCGCCTGCGTCAACAACTGCGGGAGCGTCTTCTGCCTTGTCCATGTCTGCGTCAACCTCGACTTCTTCCGTGTCGTCGTCGTCTTCGTCGCCGATGACTGTGTCGGGGTCGGGCTCTGCGATAGCTTCATCTATGAACGCGATGATGTAGCTGGAGAATCTGTCTGTCAGGAACGACAGTATGTTTGTTTCGGGGTCGTAGTCTGTTGTAAGTATCTGAACTACGCCATTGTGAATACGGAGTACCGCGAATCTGCGGAGAACGTCGGGGTCGGTATTTTTAAGCTCCTCGGGAAGCTGAATGGATACCTTTATCATTCCGGTCTCGTCTTCCTGTGTAACAACATCGCCTTTCTTTACATAAAGGCTGATGTCGAGGAACTTGCCGACTGTGTAGCCGAGCTTCTCCGCGAGTGCGGCTTCGGCATCGCTGTATTCGCCGTCCTGAACTGTCAGATAGATGTATACGCTCTCGCCGTTTGCGATAGCTGCCTTTGTATCTTCGTCGAGAACCGCGTCAACCAGGTCTGCAAGGTCTTCGTTGATGAATGCGCCGCCTACGTTCTCGTCGGTGTTCGTTACGTCCTTGACGCCGCCCACGTCTTTCACAGGAGCGGGTGCGACAGCGGTCTCGGGCGAAGACGGAAGGGCTGCTGTCGAGGAGCCGTCAGGCTTGCCGGGATATGTGGGAGTATAGATAATTCCGGAGGGTGCGGGTGTGGGCTCGGGCTTGTATCCGGATACCGTGAACGGCTTACTTCTGTTCTCGCCCGTATAGAGCTCGCTGCCTTCGTTTGCGATAACGGCAGCTATATAAGTACCTTCCGCTGTCGGGAATTCGGTGCCGACTCTTGTTAAGCTCTCGCCGCCCTCAGTCTCTTCGTAGGTGAAGAAAACAACGTGATATTCGCTTGCGGGAACGATCTGTCCGTCAACCTTTACTGTCACAGACTGGCTTGAAACGTTGACTGTTACCGTACCCTCGGAAATGTCGATCTCGTCAGCTTCAGTGTCCGCCTCAAAGTACGCAGTCAGATCCTCCATATCATCAGTGACTATGAGAGTTACATCCGTTGATGTGGAAGGCTCCGGGGCATGCCCTTCGCCCTCAAAATATGCCCACTGAACGAACTTATAACCCGTTGCCGGTACGGCGGTAAGCTCCCATTGAGAACTTTGCTGATTATAATTATAGGTTATGCTTCCCGCGTCCGCGTCGGGCAAAATGGTCACCGGCGGAGTATCCAGCTCAAAGACTGCGGTCAGATTTGAATACCAGTCGGTAACATAATAAAAAGTACTGCTCGTATTTTCAAACGTTTTTTGCAAATCGTTATTGAAAACAGTCCATTTAACGAACTTATAGCCTGTTGCCGGAACGGGAGTACAAACCCAGTAACCATTCTCCGAATCATACTCCATGCTTACGCTTCCCGCGTCCGCGTTGGGCGAAACGGCTACCGTCGGCTGTGCAGGGGTGTCCAGCTCAAAGACTGCGGTTATGTTCGTAAAGCTGTCAATGTACGTGTCGCTAAGCATTATGGAATTGAACGGATGTTCGCCCGATGATCCGTTAAAATCAAAAGTCCATTTAACGAACTTATAGCCTGTTGCCGGAACGGCAGTACACGCCCAAGCATTTTCTTCCGAATCATACTCCATGTTTACGCTTCCCGCGTCCGCGTTGGGCGAAACGGCTACCGTCGGCTGTGTGGGTGCGGCACTCTCAACAGTGAAAATGAATTCATAAATAAGCACTTCCATATAATCGCCATATTGATCCTCGTATGGACCCAAATTACCATCATAACTATCATAAACTGTATAATCACATGCCGTTATATTATAATCGGCAGCAGCTGTCCAGTTTACGGCTCTGGTCGCTATATCGGCTCCGCCTCCTGCCGGTTTTATTGTTACGAGTTCTCCATTTGCGTACATGCCTTCTTCGTCGCGCCAACTTCCGTTTATCGTGTCACCTTGTTTAATTGATTGTACAAGCCCACTAAATACGGTATACGGGTCATAACTCGTCGCGCTTGCTGTTGCGCTCAGTCCTATCATACAGGTAAACACCATGCATACCGACAGGAACACACTCAATAATTTTGTTTTTGTCCTTTTCATATCAATTATCCTTTCATCCCAGAATTCCCGCGCCTGCGGGGATATCCGTGCTGCGGAGCCTGTTCTCCACAACATCTTGTATTCGTATTATATCACATATCCCACAGATTGTCAATATTTTCCGGACAATCAATTATCAATTTTAGCCAAACCGCAAAAAAACGCCCTCCCCGCTGTACGGAGAGGACGTCCCTTATTATTGAAGTCTGATGCCGTCGTCCTTGGTGTCGCTGCGGACGGTGGTGAAATCGCTGAGTATCCAGCCGAAGCTGCTTGTGGTGACGGTAGAGCCGCAGTACACGCACTTGCCTGTGCTTGCCATATCCAGCGGAGCCCCGCAGTTCGGACAGGTCTTCGGCTGCTCCGATGAGCCGCCCCTGCTGCGCATGAACTTCATCAGATAGCGCATCTTCCACATCGTGCTGCGGTCGCCCTTTATTATCTCACCCGTGTCGTCGCTGGTCTGGTAGTCGATATACTCGGTATTCAGATATACCGTTATATATTCATAGTCGGCGTCCCGGACGTAGCTCGTAAGATATACGTTCCTGAACGTGTAGTTCTCATAGTGGTAGGTGACGTGCTGGTCGATCTTCGCCTGCACCTGCCTGCTCGTGGTGTTGAACAGGTTGTTGTGCATCAGTCCGCGCACCGGTTCAAGGTCACGCGCACACCACGCGTTCTGCACCGCTATGAAGGTGTCCTGCGCAAAGGCGATCATCTGCTCGCTGCTGAAAGACGGGTCCGTCTGCTGCACGGCATTTCGTATATCCACGCTGCGGTTCGGCACCTGAACGCTGCCGGGGCTGCGGGGCTGCACCGGAGTACGGGGCTTTTTCTTCGACGGTACTGAGACCCATACCCAGCCGAGTGCCAGCGCAGCGACAACCACCCCTATCGTTATGAGGGTCTCTTCCCAGGTCATATTGCTGCTGCCGCCGTAGCTTCCCGAGGACGAGTAATAATCGTCGTCGTCATCGTCGTCCCAAGAGCTTCCGCCCCAGCTGTAGTCGTTGTCGTAGCTGTAACCGCCGCCTCCGCCGCCGTAGTCATAGTCGTTGGCGTCGAATGCCGAGGCTGCCGTCCACAGCATGGCCGCCGACAGTATCAGAGCCGCCGCATATCCGGGTTTTCTTTTCATTGTTTCTCTCCTCCCCCGTTCATGCCGCGCAGGGGATCATTCCGTCCTGAGCGCCACTACGGGGTCCTTGTTCGCCGCAACTCCCGACGGGAACAGTCCCGCTATCAGCGTGAGCACCACGCTTATGCCGATAAGCACTATCGCTGCCACGGGCGGGAGTTTCGCAAGATTTTCTATTTCCGTGATATTCTCGATTATTACGTTTATCGGTATTATCAACAGGCAGGTAACGAGTATTCCGAGCCCGCCCGCGATGAATCCGATGATCGTGGTCTCCGCGTTGAATACGCGGGAAACGTCCTTCTTTGAAGCGCCTATCGAGCGCAGTATGCCGATCTCCTTCGTGCGCTCCAGCACCGATATGTAGGTGATTATGCCTATCATTATCGAGGAAACTATCAGCGATATCGCCACGAAGGCTATCAGGATATAGCTTATTGCGTTGATTATGTCGGTAACGGAGGACATGAGCATTCCCACGATGTCGGTGTAGGTGATCCTGTGGTCTTCGCCGGCATTGCTGTTGTACTCCTTGATTATGTCCACCACTCTTTCCTTCGCCTCGAAATCCGTAGGATAGATCGAAATGGACGAAGGGGTGTCCATGCTTATGACGCCCAGCTTGTTGAGGTTGTCGAAGAGCGACGAGGAGGAAACTATGGTGGAGGCCTTGAACGCCGAGCCTGCAAGCTGCTTCATCAGCTCGGTGCGCTGCTCCTCGGACATGGACATGAAGAACGACATCTGTTCCTCAGTGATGTTGCTCATATCGAAGGCGGACATATCTATGGCGGACAGGTCAATTCCCGCCGCGGAGGGTGCCGCCGCAGTCTCCTCGCCGGAGAGCTTCTCGAGGTACGCCATCATCTGATCGGGGGGCAGGTTTGCGACTATTGCCTGCTGTTCTTCCGGGAGCATGGCGATTATGGAGGACATATCGGGCATCATTCCCGCCGCCGCGGAACCGTCACCCGCCGCCGGCATATACTGCTGAATGTATGCCTGCTGCTCCTCGGGGGTCATCTGCGCCAGAGCCGCCTGCTGTTCGGGAGTAAGCGTCGCCATGAGCGCCTGTATATCGGGGAATTCCTGTGCCGCAGCTGCCTGAGCCGCCGCTGCCTGCTCCTCTTTGAGCTTTTCCGCGGCTTCTTTCAGCTGCGCCTTCATATCTTCAAGCTCCTGCGCACGCTTCTCGGCTTCGGCCTTCGCGTCGGCAACAGCCTTGTCGCCGGCCTCGGTACCCTCAAAGGGCAGTCCGGTGAACAGGTCGTGCTGCTCGTCCGCCTGCTGCGCCTTTACAAGTTCGCTGCCGTTGATGCGTTCGGAGACTATGGCTGTCAGCTCTCTTGTGTAGCCGATCATGCCGCTTATGGACGAGGATATTTCCTTCTGGCGGATAATGCCGACGATCTTCAGTTCGATGCCGTTTTCGTAAGCGTCTTCCATGAAGGAGTCGTCCTCCCTCATATCCTCCCATACGCCTTCGCCGTTCTTCTTGTACAGCTCGGGGCCGGGGATTACGGAGAACGTCATTCCGAGGAAGTCCTCATACGCGTAGTCGCGGCTCTTTTCTACTTCGGTGACCGCGTCCTTGTCCTTCTTCTGCATCATATCGCGTATGGCGGCGCGCATCTCGTCGGTGTCGCGCATACCCAGCGCGTAGAGCGTGAAGTCGGTGATCTTGTTGTTCTTGTCGATTATCAGGACTGCTTCGTCGCTCTTCTCCGGGCGTCTGCCGGCAACTACCTCGTACTGGGTCTCGAACATACCGTCGTCACCGGTGATCTCGGTGAATACGTCAACGTCCGAAGCCGACGAGGAAACGGAAGCCGACAGCGCGAACAGTCCCGACACGGAGGAGAAGCCTACTTCGTCCAGCACGGTGTTGGGGTTGACCTGCTTTATGGCTCCGCTTTCCAGCTTTGTGAACACGGGCAGTTTCAGCCCGTAGGAATATTCTATGTTGGTGGTATATTTTCCGATCTCGGCGTTGCTGTCCAGGAAAGCCTTGAAACTCTTGAGGTCGTTGGTATTGGTCTCCGCGTACATCATATCGAAGACCATGGACATTCTGTCCTCGGTGTAGATGCGGTCACGGGGTCTGGTGGCATTCTCGTTGGCTATGTCTACCGCGGTGCCTCTCGACGAGGAGAAGAACGACGACATATCCGTGGAGCTCTGGTTTATGACCAGCGGATATGAAGCCAGGGTATCGCGCTGTATGTCGTCTATGTACACCTGAACGCCGTTGGACAGCGACAGTATCAGCGCTATGCCGATGATGCCGATGCTCCCCGCGAAGGCCGTGAGTATGGTTCTGCCCTTCTTGGTGAGCAGGTTGTTCAGCGAAAGGGACAGCGCCGTGAAGAACGACATTGAGGTCTTGCGGACCTTCTCGGGCTTATCCTTCAGCGGCTGCTCCTCGGTGTAGGGGTTGCTGTCGCCGGTGATGAGGCCGTCCACCAGCCTTATGGTGCGGTTGGCGTACTTCTCGGCAAGCTCGGGGTTGTGGGTGACCATAATGATGAGCTTATCCTTGGCTATCTCTTTCAGGATCTCCATTATCTGCAGGCTCGTTTCGCTGTCGAGGGCGCCGGTAGGCTCGTCGGCCAGCAGGATATCCGGGTCGTTTATCAGGGCGCGGGCTATGGCTACGCGCTGCATCTGGCCGCCGGACATCTGGTTGGGCTTCTTCTTCATCTGGTCTTTCAGACCGACTTTCTCCAGCACTTCTATCGCCCTGCGTCTGCGCTCGGACTTTGACACGCCCGAAAGCGTAAGCGCCAGCTCGACGTTCGAGAGGACGTTCTGGTGCGGAATTAGGTTGTAGCTCTGGAATACAAAGCCTATCCTGTGATTGCGGTAGGTATCCCAGTCGCGGTCGCGGTACATCTTTGTGGATACGCCGTCGATTATCAGATCGCCGTCGGAATAGCGGTCGAGGCCGCCGATGATATTCAGCAGCGTGGTCTTGCCGCAGCCCGACTGGCCGAGCACCGCCACGAACTCATTTTCGCGGAAGTCCACGCTCACGCCTTTCAGCGCTTCCACAATGGTGTCTCCCATTCTGTAATTCTTTCTGATGTTCCTGAGACTTAACATTACACATTATCCTTTCAGCGGTTTATTCTCCCAGTCTTTTCACGGGCTTGAATCCCGCTGTCTTTGTAAATTTCATATTGCAGGTGAACGAGTTGACGAAATCCGAGGGGTCGATGCGGTCGAAGTTTGCCGCCTCGAATTTCTCACGCTCGAAGAGCACCGACAGTATCGTGGTTTCCTCATCGTTGCCGGTGGAGGTGTCAAGCACCGTGTCCACCGCGTGGACTATGACTCCGCCCACAGGCAGTATGGCGAATATCTCCCTTGCGAGCCGCACCGCGCAGCTGCACACATAGTCCTGTTCCAGGTCGTAGAAGGCGCTCTTTGTAAGCTCCTTCTCCGAGAGCTTGCCGCTCTTCAGAACACTGACCTGCGTTTTCGGGACTACTTCGTCGGACTTCACCGCGAACTCGACTTCCATGACGGAGGGGTCGTCGGTGCCGAACTCAAAGCCGCTGCCGTACTCCACCAGGTCTTCAAAGGGGTTGGCTTCCGCTATGGCTTCAAGGTAAGCGTCGATGTCGCCGTCCATGATGCGCTGTGCGAATTTGTAGTTTTCCTGCCACTCCGCGAACTCCTGCGCGTCGGCTTTCTTTGCTTCCTCGAGGGCGCTTTCCAGCTTTTCCCTCGCCTTTCCGTCGCCGAACAGCTTTCCGGCAAGACCCGGCTTATACCCGTCTATCGCCTTCTGCGCCTCCAGCTCCCGGGGACCGGGCTGACCCTTCACGAAGGGCGGCGGGGCTTCCGCGGCGCCTTTCCAGTCTATGTCGCTGTCACATTCCTTATGCACCGACTTTATCAGAGCGCAGTAATTCTCGAACTCCGCGGCTTTCAGGGTGTTCTCCTGGAGCTCGGTGGCTTTCTGCTCCGCCTTCTGCGCCGCAAGCTCCTCTTTCTGCTTTTTCAGTTCTTCCTTCTTCTTTGTGGCTTCGGAGGTGCTTTTTTTCTTCTTCCCCAGCGTGAACGACTTTGAATAGGAAAGCCCCGTTCCCGGCAGTCCCACTGTCGCAGTGTTCCTGCCCTTTGTGTTTATGGAATAGTGCAGTCCCTTCGTGCCGACACTCACGCCTAAGGCGGACTTGCTGAGGTTCAGCTTCACACCCTTCATTATCGAGATGCTCTTATGAAATCGAAGTCCCATAATATATTTCCTTTCATTTTTTCTTGGGGGGCTTTCCGGTCGCCCCCCTAACCCCCTTCGGTTTCTCCTTTCAGAGTTTGCAGAAAACTGACGGGTTTAACGCCGAAGGCATTCGCCTTTCCCGCGGGAGAGGGGGTGAGGGTCATAGGGGGTCCCGGCACTTAGTCTTCGCCGAGTTTCAGCGCCTTGTTTATATTGATCTTCTTTATCAGCGCGCCCAGGATAGCGAAGCCTCCGCCCAGCATCAGCACTATCAGCAGATAGAGCTTGATGTAGTCGCTCTGCGAAGCCGCCACAAGGAACGGCGGCACCTGATCCGCGGGGTTGTACATGGAGCGGAACAGCGGAACGAACACATCACTCGCGATACCGCCGATAATGAATGCCATTGCAATCGAAACGCCGGAAACGAGTATCTGCTCATAGCCTATCATGCCGATGATCTCCCTGAACGTCACGCCCATGGCGCGGAGTATGCCGAACTGTAATGTGCGGCTGCGTATGGACAGTATCCAGTATATCAGGAAGCCTATGATCGTCATTATCATTATGACCACGAAACTCAGCGTCAGGGCTCCGTTCATGCCCTGGAGCTGCGGCTGGTTCTTGATCGTTATGAGCTGCTGCGAAGCGTCGGTTATAGTCTCTATCGGTATGCGCTTCGCCTTTATATCGGCATAGAGCGCGCTGCTGGAAGCGCCGTCCTTCAGTTTCAGCCATACTTCGTAGGGCTCGATGTCCGATACCGTGCTGGTGTAGTAGTAGTTCATTATCACGAAGCAGTTCACCGCGTAGGATGTTATCTGCTCGCCCTCGGTCTCCTCCTCGCCCTTCTTAGCCTTGGCGGGAGCCTTTGTGGTCACGTTGGGGTTGATGCCCGGCCAGTAGTCCACCACCGCCAGCACCGGAGCGCTTATGCTCTCGTTGCCCGACCACTTGACGGATATGGCGTCGCCCAGCTCTATCTCATACTTGTCCGCAAGGGCGCGTGAGATGATGACGCCGGAGGGGTAATCCTGGAGTGCCTTTATGTAGTTCCACCAGTGTACGGGCAGCAGGTCATTCCTGAACCACGCCGTATTGGCGAACTTGTACGGCTCTACCGACATCAGGGTCACGCCGTCCTCGGTCTTCTTGCCCACGGATACCTTTGCCTTCTTGTTTATCAGCACCTTTGTGGCTGTCTCGACGCCTTCAAGCTGCTCGAAGCGCTCGAAATCGCGCTCCACATAGCCCAGCACCGTGGAGCTGTTGTCGGCGGCCGTGGCTTCGAGCCAGTATTCTTTCAGTGTGATGTCCGCGCCGTCCGCGTAGTAGATGCGGTCTTCCTTCTGGTTGTTTATCGTGCGGGCGGTGTTCGCGGAGAATATGCCCAGCGAGAACGTCACCACGAGGAACAGCATCAGGAAGCGCTCTCTGCCTCCCTGGGAGCGGCATACGGTGGTTATCGCCATATACTGCGCCGGAGTCCAGAACGGCTTGAGCAGCAGGTACACAAGGTTCAGCAAATAGGGATAGAGTCTTATGAAAAGCAGTCCCAGACCGAACACAAGGCAGGTGGAGAATACGAAGAACAGCGGGTTTATCTCGCCGGATGAAACCGCCGATACCTGCTCGTCAGCGGTGTAGAGGATATAGAATACTATCGCCGCCGCTATCAGCAGGAAGTCTATGCCGGTCTTTTCCCAGAGGGACATTCTCACTACCTTTGTCCTGCTCTGCTTATACTGCACTATGGACAGCTTCGATGCAGGGATTATCGGAATCATCGTCGCCGCGAAGAACATCACCACCGCGATAAGCGAATAGAGCACCGCGCCGGAGGTTATCTTCGCGGACAGGCCGGTGCGGTTGACGAATTCCAGGAATCCGTCGGAAACGCCCAGCAGTCTGCATATGGCAAGGCCTACAAACGGCGCCGTTATCAGCGTCACTGCTCCGAGTATGCCCGCTTCGAGAGCGTACATACCGAATATCTGGAGCGAGCTTGCGCCGCGGCTCTTGAATACGGCTATCTCGTTCTTCTCCTGCTCCACGTTCAGTCTCGATACCATAAATAAATAGAACGCCAGCATCACCATCGTGGGTATCTGCAATACCCACAGCATCTGCGTCAGCTTGCCGGCTTCCGCGGCATAGTTCTTCCAGATGTTCAGAACGCCCATTTTAAAGGTGCATCCCAGTGTGGGTATGTATTCCGCGTCTTCCTGTATCGCCTGTACGGCGAAAGGCAGATCGTTCATGTCCATAGCCTGATAGTCCAGGGCATAGCGCACCGCGATATTCGCAAGGTTTGCCGCCCCCGAAGTCACCAGCTTGCCGCGGAAGCCGCTGTAATCGGTTATCAGCGCGCTCTCATAGGGCGCCATGGTCTCCGACCAGTAGACGTCGTTGGCATCGGACTGCTCGTAGACGCCGACTACGCGCACAGTCATGTCGCCCACGCCGGTATCTCCGCCCTTTATGGGATATTCCCCGCCGAGAGTGACACCGATAAGGCGCAGAGCCGGCTCATTGGCAACTACCTCGATCACTCCGTCGGAGCCTATTCCTCCGTCGCAGTACATTCTGCCGCCGGTTATCGTTATATGATCCTGAAAACCCGTCATAGCGGTGAGCTTTATGCGTGTGGAAGCCGTTCCCCGGGCGCCGCCCTGCATGAGATACAGCATATTGTCGAAAACCACGGTCTTTGAAGCCTTCACCGGTATTGGCAGGTAATCGACACGTTCCTTCACCGTACCCGGCAGGGTGTCGATAAGCTCCAGCTGCTCCGCGGTGCCGGTACTCATGGGCAGGGCGCGCTCCACGGCGTAGATGCCGGGGAACTCGCCCGTTCCCAGCTGATACGACTCCATATCCTTTATCAGCATACGCTGGAGGGACGCGTCCATATATATCGGCACGGTGCTCATCATGCCCGCGGCCATAAGAAATCCTATGAAGAGGCACAGGACCATCCACTTGGTCTTGCGCATCTTTCTGAACAGTAATGTAAACAAGCTATTCTCCTGTATCGTCAGCGTATTATGACCGCTTCACCCGCGGCAAGGCCGGAAACTATCTCCGCCTCGGTGGCGTTGGTGATGCCCACGGTCACGTCCCTGTCCTTCTTCTCGCCGTTCTCATAGACCTGAACGTAAGTTCTGTCGCCGTCGGTCTTGATGAGGTTCTTCGGTATGACCACGGCGTTCTCCGCCACGGACTTCACTTTCTTTATGTCGGCAAGCGAACCGAGGAACGCGAAGGACGGCGGTGTCCCGTTGAAATCAACGTGCAGCACCTTGGTGTCGTCGGCACCGTCGGCTCTGGCTTCCTTGGGAGTATAGGAGACTGTGCCTTCATATACGTCCTTTTCCACCGTGACCGTCACCTTGTCCCCCACCTCGAATGTGCGGTCGTCCTCGCAGGTCGCCGTCACATAGAGGTCATCGGGATCGACGATGCGCGCGATCACCTTGTAGGGGTCGAACTCGGAGCCGGGGTTTATCCTGAAAACGTAGGACACCTGCCCGGAAATGGGAGCCAGGGACTTTGAGCCGTCGTACTCCGCGCGGTACATATCAAGGGTGCTCTGCTCTATCTCAAGCTGGAGGCGGTCGGCCTGCGAGCCCGTCGAGTTGTAGCGGAGCTGTGCCGCCTGCACCTTGTATTCCTGTATCTTCAGCAGATATTCAAGCTCGCCCACGTTCATCTCCGCCACGAGGTCGCCCTCTTCGACGAAGTCCCCCGCACGGACGTACACGTTCTTGATGCGTCCGGTGTAGCCGGTGAAATAGCATTCCTTCTCGGTGCGGGAGCGCACATAGCCCGTGAGGTTCACGGCGCTCTCTATGGTCTTGTTCCTTGCTGTGAAGGTCGAATAAGCCACTTCGTCCGGGGCTATGGTCGGCGGGTCGAGGAGTTTTTCCTCATCGGGGAAGAAATAGCAGCCCGAAAGCATCGTGACTGCGGCAGCAAGCGCCGCCGCGCCGCATAAAATACGTTTCTTTATCATATCAGACTCCGCACGGTGACGTGCGCCTCCATGTTTCCGTGAAATCATTTACATTATATAATAACATATAATCCGGCAATTTTCAATAGCCTGTATAAAAAAACACTATATTTTTTGTCAGGCTGCTCAAAATTCAAAAAAGACCTTGCAATTTTTTTTAATTTGTAGTATAATGGAATAGATTTTGAATTAATACCGAAAAGAGGTCTTATATATGGATTTCAACATCAACATACCGGCCGCCGCTGAGGTAGACTGGGGGCTTGTAGGCTCGACTGTCGTGACGGGTCTTGTCGTGGTATTCCTGATACTCGCGATACTTGTACTGTTTCTCGTACTGTTCGGGGCGATCTTCAAGGCCATAAACAACGCGGGTGCCAAAAAGGCGCAGCTGAAGCAGGCTACCGTTCAGCAGGCTGCCGCGGTACGCACTCCGGTGTCTTCCGCTCCGCCGGCTCCCGCCGATGACGAAGACGACGGGTACACGGACGAGGACGATGACGAGATAATCGCTGTCATAACCGCCGCAATAGCCGCTTACGGCGCCGCGGAAGGCAAGCAGTACCGCATCGCCGGCATAAAGCGGGCACGCGGGACGCGCTCTGGCTGGAGCAGCGCAGGCATAGCCGACAATATGCGCGGCTTCTATAACTGAGAGAGGAGGGAACGACCGTGATAGAAACATTCGTCGAAACGATAAAGAATCTGTGGAGCCAGTCCGCGTTCTGCAATATCACACTTGAACAGGGCATCATGCTCCTTATATCGTTCTTCCTCATGTACCTTGCTATAGTAAAGCAGTACGAGCCTATGCTCATGCTCCCGATAGCTTTCGGCATGGCGCTCACCAATCTCCCCGGCGCGGGACTCTTCCACCCCGAATACTTCATGACCACCAACATACCCTATGCCGAAGTGCTCCATGACGGCGGCATACTCGATGTGCTGTACCTCGGAGTAAAGTGCGGCGTCTTCCCGCCGCTCATCTTCCTCGGCATCGGCTGTATGACCGACTTCGGACCCCTGATCGCGAACCCGAAGAGCTTCTTCCTCGGCGCTGCCGCACAGGGCGGTATATTCTTCACATTCCTCGGTGCGTGCGCACTCTCGGCTACCGGAATAGTTGACTTCTCCCTTGCGGACGCGGCTTCTATCGGTATCATCGGCGGTGCCGACGGCCCTACCGCTATCTGGCTCACCTCGAAGCTCGCCCCCGGACTTCTCGGATCCATCGCCGTGGCGGCTTACTCCTACATGGCCCTTGTACCTGTTATCCAGCCTCCGATCATGAAAGCGCTCACAACGAAGAAGGAGCGCAAGATCAAAATGGGTATGCTCCGCAGCGTTTCCAAGACCGAGAAGATCATC
Source organism: Ruminiclostridium sp. (assembly GCA_016282095.1). Lineage (GTDB taxonomy): Bacteria > Bacillota > Clostridia > Oscillospirales > Ruminococcaceae > Ruminiclostridium_E. The sequence goes on from JAEEJW010000163.1 coordinate 37,357, forward strand.
TTCCCTATCGCGGTTACAGTCATCGTTGCGTTCATTATCCCCTCGGCTGCCCCTCTTGTAGGTATGCTGATGCTCGGTAACCTGTTCAAGGAGAGCGGCGTAGTTGACAGACTTGTCAAGACCGCTTCCAACGAGCTCATGAACATAATCGTAATAATGCTCGGCATCACAGTCGGTGCCACCGCTACCGCAGCGAACTTCCTCAGCATCAGGACGATACTCATCGTTGTGCTCGGACTTCTCGCCTTCTGCGTCGGCACAGCCTGCGGCGTGCTTCTCGCCAAGCTGATGAACAAGCTCACAGGCGGCAACATCAACCCCCTCATCGGTTCCGCAGGCGTTTCCGCTGTTCCTATGGCAGCGCGTGTCTCCCAGAAGGTCGGCCAGGAAGAAGACCCCTCGAACTTCCTCCTCATGCACGCCATGGGTCCGAACGTCGCCGGCGTTATCGGCTCCGCAGTCGCAGCCGGCGCCCTTATGGCGATCTTCGGCTGATCCGGTCGCTGGCGCTCGAGTTTAGTCGCTGACGCTCGAGTTTAGTCGCTGGCGCTCGAGCCC
>JAEEJW010000164.1 GCA_016282095.1 Ruminiclostridium sp.
ACCACTTCGTTATTAAATTAAAAGAAATCTGCTCCTTTTGGTAGTAAAAGGAGCAGATATTTTTATGTTTTTCGGTTACTTTTCCTCGAAAAGGGGTACTACATAACGGGTAGCAAGGCGGCGGGGTACCCCCGCTGTCAAACCGTCTGGTGCATTCTGATTTTTACATTCTCTGCCTCGCAGTTCGAAGTAAGCGCACTACCTACCGAATCTGCAAGGCGAAGCGTTTTAAGTTTAGGCCAAGCCCTTTTTAAAGGGCGTCATACTCGAGCGTTAGCGACTCTCTTCACACTCGAGCGTAAGCGACTTCTTACTCTCGTTCTCGAGCGTCAGCGGCGGAGAGGGCTTCGTAATAGAGTTTATAGAGCTTCTGGGTGCTGTTTTCAAGGAAGTAATAATGATAGATATAAGGTATCGTGAGCCCCAGGAACAGCAATGCAAGTAGCAGCGCGGGCAGCGACGGCGCAGTGATGAGCATGAAGAACGATATGACCGTCATTATCGCGAAAGTCATGGTCACAATAAGATGTACGAGCCTTTCGTGCTGATAGAAGCCTATCCGGGTCAGCATCTCTTCAAGAAACGCTTCGTCGAGGTCTTCTCTGCCCTTTATGCGTATTTCGGCTTCTGCCAGATACTCTTTTATCTCGTTTTTCATCAGTCTATATGGTCAATGATCTCCAGCGACTTTTCTTCGTTCATCTTCTTGCATATCTCAATGAACTTGTCAAGCGGTACGTTGTTCATCTTCTTGTTGCCGCGGATATTGACGGAAACCGTATTGTTGGCGGCTTCGCTGTCGCCTACAACAACGATATAGGGATCCTTGAAGTTCTTGAACTTCTTGATCTTGTTGTTCATGTTGTCGTCCGCGTAGTCCGCCTCGACTCTGATGCCGTTCTTCTTCAGCGCGTCGAATACTTTCTTCGCGTAGTCGTTGTGCTCTGTTCTGATCGGCACTACAGCTACCTGGTACGGGTTGAGCCAGAACGGGAACATACCCTTGTAATTCTCGGTGATGACGCCGATGAATCTCTCGAAAGAACCGAAAATAGCGCGGTGTATCATTACCGGCTGCTTCTCCGAGCCGTCCTGCGCGATGTACTTCATATTGAAGTTCAGCGGGAGCTGGAAGTCGAGCTGGATAGTACCGGTCTGCCACTCTCTGCCGAGGGCATCCTTCATCTTGAGGTCGATCTTCGGGCCGTAGAAAGCGCCGTCGCCTTCGTTGAGCTCATAGCCGTCCTTGCCGAATACATTTTCAAGGATCTCCTTGAGGTCTTCCTCCGCCTTGTTCCATACGGCAATGTCGCCCATATAGTCATCGGGGCGTGTCGAAAGCTCGGCTGTATAGGTAAGACCGAATGTGTCGTAAAGCTCCTTGGCGATGCTCATGATATCCATGATCTCGCTGCCTATCTGCTCCTCGGTAACAAGGATATGCGCATCGTCCTGACGGAAGAGCTGCACACGGAACAGACCGTTCAGTTCGCCGGATTTCTCTTTGCGGTGAATGGTGTCTACCTGATTGATCCTTATCGGCAGTTCCTTGTAGGAGCGCTGCTTGTTCATATAAACCTTGATAGCGTTGGGGCAGTTCATAGGCTTCAGCGCGTAGGTGTCGGGATCGTCCTCGTTCTCGCCGGGGATAACGAACATTCCGTCCATATAGTGAGCCCAGTGACCCGATGTCACCCAGAGTTCCTTCTTGGAGATGACAGGACCCGCGATCTCGGTGTAGCCGTGGTTCTCGTGTACCTCTCTCCAGTAGGACAGCAGGGCGTTGAACATCTTCCAGCCTCTCGGCAGCCAGTAAGGCATACCCGGAGCAGTGTAGTCGAACATGAAGAGCTCGAGCTCCTTGCCTATCTTCTTGTGGTCGCGCTCGAGGGCTTCCTTTATGAGCTGCTTGTGAGCCTTGAGGGCAGCCTTGTCCGGGAACGCGTAAGCATAGATGCGCACAAGTCTGTCTCTCTTCTCGTCGCCGCGCCAGTAAGCGCCGGAAACGCTTCTTATCTCGAAAGCCGCGCCCATAAGCTCCTGGGAGTTGTCAACGTGGGGGCCGCGGCACAGATCGACATAGTCGGTGCCTGTATAATATACCGTGATAGTCTCGTCATCGGCGAGCTCGTCGATTATCTCGGCCTTGAACTTCTGCGAAGCGAACATCTTCGCGGCGTCGGCCTTGGAAACTTCTTCGCGCTTCCAGTCCTCGCGGCGCTTGATTATCTCGCGCATCTTGTCCTCGATCTTCCCGAAGTCCTCGTTTGTGACGCTCACGCCCTCGGGGAATGTGAAGTCGTAGTAGAAGCCGTCTGCTATCTGCGGGCCGATGGCGTACTGCACCTCTTTGCCGTAGATCTCGATGACTGCCTTTGCGAGTATATGGGCGAGTGAATGCCTGTATACTTCAAGAAACTGTTCTTTTTCCATGGTGAAACCTCCCGACAGCCGCTTCGTATTTGATAGTCCCGCTACCGGCGGGCATCGTGCGGCGTATCAATATTGGAACATTATATCATAAATAAGTATTTTTGTCAATCTTCATCATAAAAAACGGGGCATTAAAATCTGGTTACGTTTTCACGCCGCGAGACTGCTGTATGTCAATAATAAACAAATATCGGCACCTGTTTGATACCACTTTGTTTTGTTGAACAAAAAAAAGATGTGGAATTTGTTCAAATCGTGAATTTTATCGGGCAATTACAAAAAACAGTTGCAAACAGTGAATAAAAAGGGTATAATGTATTTTGAGACATCATATTCAAAGTCCGTGTTCTTTTTCTGCAAATTTAATGAACGGGCAGCGATCGAAAGGGTGGTTGGATTGAACGCTAACGACATAAAATGGATCACTTCGGGCAACCTCGAGCACGACCCCTTCTTCTTCAGTATCCCGGAAAAACTTGACACCTTCGGGTACTGCATAGACTTTACGGGTTACGGCGAAGGCAAGGCTGACAAGGCGCAGCTCTGTATACTCGACGTGGCTAACAAGAAGAACGACCCGAATATTCTCATAATCTGCCCCGACGGCAGCAAGGAGAGCTGGTATGTAAGCCTCCTCAAAGGCGTGGGTCTCGATTTCAAATTCGTAAACGCGGCGCATGATGCCGTGACATATTTCAGCGCCAATACGTCAAACCTGCTGCTCCTCGACGAGAAGGTCCTCGCGGAGGGCGACGGTTCGGCATTCGCGCCGATAAAGAACAGCGGCCTTACCTGGGATCTCATCATAATCGACGGTTCCGGCGCTGTTGACGGTATGAACTATTCGCTCTACACCGACAATATCGGCATGAAGACCCTGAAGCTGCTCATATTCGCGCCCTACCCGGCAGAATATACCACGGCTCCCGACAACATCGGTTCGATAGTAAAGGCTCTGCTCAATGACGATAACATGGCAAAGGGCGTTGACGACTACAAGATCGACGAGAATGTCATGAAGTTCACTATGGAAACGCCTTTCGTGAACTATCCGAGAGAGCTCAACACCGTGAACAAGGTGAATATAGTCCGCTATCAGTTCCCCGAGGCGGATATCCCCGCGAACCTGCATATAGAAGAGCAGGCGGGCAGCCGTTATTCCCACGGCGGAAACGTGTTCGAGGAATACAACCTTCCCGAGCAGTCGGTCTACCGCAAGCACGAATATACCCGCTCCGACGCGGAGACCCTCAGGAACAAGGACAAGAAGCTTGCGAAGTTCCTTGAGATAATCGACGGCATAATGAGCTCCGAGGACAGGACCGCCGTGGTCTACTTCAAGTCCGAAGCCACCGTTGACTATATCGAGAAGATGCTTTCCGCGATATACTCCGACCAGACAGCGTTTATAATCTACCTCGACAAGACCCGTGCCGACACGAGAATGCTCAAACAGTGGTATGAGGTAAAGCGCGGCCGCCGCTTCAAGGTGATACTCGCCAGCGACCGCATGAGCGAGAGCATCGGCACATATACTCCCATAACCGATATCATCAACTACGAGCTGCCCGACAGCCCCGTTGAGCTCCAGCAGCGCTATATGCGCCGCTCCCTCGATACATCCGTGACAGACCCCGTATTCACGGTATTCCTCGACGATAACGGGCTGTTCGATTCGAGAGTGATGTCCAGAGCGCTGGCAGGCAATCTTTACAAGGCGTTCCGCGTGAACGTGCCCTGCGACAACATCATGTTCAACGTTGAGGGCATAGAGAATATGCTCACGGACGTGATAGCGGACATCAAGTACGTTGCCGATTACACCGGCGCGGTAGGTTCGAGCTTCGATGTTATCTCGAAGTTCAGACAGGACTACAACGTTCCGTCCTCCCGCGGCCTCACGACAGCCCCGAAGACCCACGATTACGCGCAGCACAAGCTCGAGACCATAGCGAAGGCTCTCGGCGTCAGCGATATGATCAAGGAGAAGGATCTCGACAAGGCCGCGCTCACATCGAAGATCACGGCGAAGATAAACGAGATACGCTCCGGATTCGCGTTCTTCGACAAGGACGGCGAGATAAAGGCTGTTCCCTACGGCACCTCGAACACGGCGGAATTCAAGCAGTTCGCGGGCTACCTCGACGGCAACCCGTTCAACCTCGGGCTGAAAAACGCGCAGGAAGAGCTTGAAAAGGCCGTCAAGGGCAAGAATGAGTACGCGTACATCAAGGACGCGGTGTCTCAGATATCCGACACACTCAAGCCCGCAGTGCTCTACAATATCTGGATATACTGGCACAAGACCCTCGGTATAGGCGGTTCCTACGCCGAGTTCATAAAAGCATACAATGAGGGGGTGATCTGAGATGGCTTATCAGGATACCAAGGAGCGCGAGGCTAAGGCCGCCGAGCTTAAAAAGTATATAGGCGACTTCTACGTTGCGCACGATGAAGGCAATTTCGAGGCCCGCGACGCCGCGCTGAAAAAGGTTCAGAAAGCGCTGTTCACCGGAAGCTCCGACAGCGAGCCGCTCAAGGATTACTTCAATGAGGCTTTCCAGGGCAGAACAGTGTTCAATACCCTGCTCAGCATCAACGACTACCCCAAGGAGAGCATACTCCGCGAGCTGCTCCAGAATACCTTCGGCTGCTCCTATGAGACCAAGGACGTCAAGGTCATAATGAATTTCAGCACCAACCAGCACCAGGTGAGCCTTTCTTACAACGAAGTCGGCTTCACCATGGATCAGATACTCTACTATCTGAGCTTCGGACGCGGCGAAGTGGATAAGTCCACCACCCGTGAAGGCCGTTTCGGTGTCGGTGCAAAGAGCGTATTCCTCAACGTTGAGTGGCTCTCTCTCAAATCCAACAACTTCAGCTTCAAGATCAAGAACAACAACGGTACTCTCGAGATCATGGAGCTCGACCTCTTCGGAACGCAGTTCAAGGGCACCGAGATCATATTCAAGGTGCGCGGCGATGAGTTCAAAACCATAATGGACAACTTCCTGACCCTCACCGACAAGCGCGGTGACTACATGAACCTCATGGAGCTGTGCTTCGCGTTCAACAGGAAGAAAGTCCTCGATATCCGCGATCCCAGGAATCTCGAAGAGTCTCACGACCGCACATTCAATATCGCCGTAACGGTCGACAACGAAATGAAGACCGTTTACAAGATAATGCAGTATAAGAAGGAAGGGGACGAAAACCCGACCATACGCTTCATGCAGAACGGCAAGAGCATCATCGACTTCCTCTGCTATGAGAGCGAGGGCTATTCTTACCTCATTCCTTACGCTGTTGCCAACGCAAAGCGCGCTCAGATCGTAAAGCTGCTGGTCGAGAAGTACAATTACTTCTCCACCTACGAGCTCACCGGTCTGTACAAGGAGCAGAACGAGGCTTTCATCAACGAGCATCTTTCCGCTTTCTTCATCAGTGTGCCGAACAACTTCATAACCCCTCACAGAACGGGTATCAAGCACTCCAGCGAGAATGAAGTCACACAGCACATCGAGAAGGACCTCCGCCAGATGATCGCGGCATACAAGCAGTATTTTGTGCTCGATATGCAGCTCGTTCCCAATACCACGGACAGATACTTCTTCTATCCGAAATCTTACGCTTTCGAGTTCTTCAAGAACTTCATCAAGACCAGCAAGTTCGGCAAGGATCTCAACCCCGTATTCCAGAGCAGCATTTCGCTGATCTATCCCGGCGAGACTGCGGCTACAGACTACGATGTGCTGAAGCAGCGCGGCTACCTCAGCAACGTCGAGCATATACCGCAGCTCGAACACGCCAACGGCACAGCCTACGACAAGTATATCAAGGATGAGCTGGCAGAGATGCGCGAACTTCTCGCGGATCTCGAAGACAGGATCATCTATGTGGGCTATGAGTGGGAGAACGAGGACAGCTCCGCTACCGGCAGAGTTTACCTCTATGAATTCCTGCACGGCGGCACCACGTTCTATGTAGACTCAAAGGCTTCCCCGAACCGCTCGGACAACAATCTCTACTCGGGATTCACTTCCGTGGCGGAGAAGGTTGCGGGAGAATTCCTCAAGGATAACATCGTCCACAATGACGAAGAGCTTGAAAAACTGCTCGCCATGTATGACGACATCTATCATGAGGACTACAAGATAGTAATGAAATACTATCAGTTCTACATCTCCCACGGCGAGGAACAGCAGCGCTATGAAGTGTCCAAGATGGACATCCATAACATCGACAACGCCATGCGCGCTGTCCAGAAGCGCCAGCACCGTTTCGACACCCACCAGAACTACAATGAAGTAGTATCTATGATAATCAACTCCTTCACACAGGGCAAGGACACCATGACCTTCCTGAAGGAGATCAAGGAGCAGGGCGGCAAGATCACGCTCCAGCTCGATATCAACAAGCGCTACCGCTTCTGCGCGTACAACAAGCAGTTCATGATCCCGCCGAACGTTTCCAACTCCGATCTCGTTGAGATCATCGGCGATATGGGAACGCTCATCAAGTGCGGTATGCTCAACGGCAGGACATTCGACTTCGAGTGCAGCAAGAGCAGATATTCGTTTGATCCGGCTCTGCTCTCGAAGATGTTCGAGACACCCGAGCTCACCGCCGAGACTATTGCGGAGCGTGCGGGAATGCTCTACACGACCGACCTCAAGACAGACAGAATAGCTCTGGTCGATGAGGCGGGCAAGATCATCAGGATCGTGGAGATCGGTGAGGAGATAACTCCCGAAATGCGCGAAAAGACGAAGAAGTACGTTGCTCTGCGCACGGACTACACCAAGCCTGCTTTCGCGGATGTTGCGGAATATGTCATCACCGGCAGGAACGAGCAGCTTTTGAGCAAGCATTATCTCACATCGCAGGATCCGAACAAGGTAATACCCGATCAGATACCGTATTATCTCAAGCCGCTTCCGGTGATAACAAAGGAAGAATTCAGATATCTGCGTGAACAGTGCAGGAACGCTTCGGAATACAAGGAGAGCCGCAACTACCGCAACTATTTCGCGAAGGACATCAACGGCAAACTCTTCGGCTACGGCGGCTGCTGCCCCGTATGCGGATTCGAGTCCCGCGTAATAAACAGCTTCAACCTCAAGGACTTTGAAGTGGAAGTTCTCACGGAAGACAGCGAGAAGACGTTCAGATTCTCTCTGTATCTCTGTGCGAATGACATCGCGGCTTCCGGCGGCTGGCTGATAACCGGCCTCAGCATCGGCGGTATGTCCCCGCTCACATGGCTCGAAGAGATCAAGACCGCGGAAACTATCCCGCCGGAGTTCCTCTTCTGCCACCTCAGCTACCGTTCGCAGTTCACGAACGATATACTCGGCGGCAACTCCAATGCTCTCGGCGAAGTAATGTTCGATTCCGATAAGGGCGGCCGTGATATCATCATCTCGCCCCTCCTCGCCGCTAAGTGGGTCGAGGATAACCAGTAACCAGCGGCAAGCTGCCGCTGACGCTTGAGTTTAGCCGCTGACGCTTGAGTTTAGTCGCTGACGCTCGAGCCCGGGGGAACCCTTTTGTGAACAAAAGGGTTCCCCCGGACCCCCTCCCAAAAAACTTAAACCACTTCGTTATTAAATTAAAAGAAATCTGCTCCTTTTGGTAGTAAAAGGAGCAGATATTTTTATGTTTTTCGGTTACTTTTCCTCGAAAAGGGGTACTACATAACGGGTAGCAAGGCGGCGGGGTACCCCCGCG